>JAITGH010000161.1 GCA_031280855.1 Oscillospiraceae bacterium
GCGACCTTTCAGAGAAGCTGTACGCCGGACGCACAATGGAGACGTTCAGCCACGGTTAGCCTTCCGCGATTTCGCTACTCTAACGTGTAACGCTCACCATCGAGCGTTACCGCAATGCCGTCATCTTGAAATCGCACTCGAGTTCGCTGCAGCTCGACCGCGATAAGCCGGGCGCGTTCGCCGTCGGTCTTGCTGAATCGCAGAGTCACGACGCACCCGACGTCGCGTTGCTCCCCGCGTTGTGAGCTTATGAAGTTGCCCAGCGAGTACGCGGCGAAGCCGCGACGCTCCGCGCCGTGCGAGTCTCGTATTGTGATGAACTCCATGGATTGCACTATGTGAGGGTGCGAGGCGAGAACCGCGTCCGCTCCGGCGTCCAGCCACGCTTGAGCCGCGTCCTTGTAACGCCTGCGAGTCTCAAGCTCGTACTCTACGCCCATATGCGGAAGTACGATGATCGCGTCCGCGCCAAGCTCAAGAGCTTGAGCGATTCGCGCACTTACGGAATCTAACGAGTCGACGCGCCATGGCGCGTCCGGCTCGTTGCCGTTCAGCGACTCCGTACACACGATGAATGCGAGCGCGATCCCGTTGACCTTGACGATGGCGACACTCTCGCTGTCGATCTGCGCCGCGTACGTGCCGGAGTGCGCCAGTCCGAGCGCGTCAAGTTCGCGCAACGTGTGCTCCAGTCCCGCGATTCCGAAGTCGAGCGCGTGATTGTTCGCAGTGCTGACGAAGTCGAACCCCGCGTCTCGAATCGCCTCCGCAAACTCTCGAGGAGCCGCGAATCGCGGATAGTCCGATACAAGCTTCCCGGGTTGCACCAGAGTAGTCTCGAGGTTCCCGACGGCGAAATCAGCGGCAGAGATCAGCGGCGTCAGCGCGGTGAACGCATGGTTGAAGTCGTAGTGATCGCCGCCATGAGTCCACGCGCTGTGAATCTGCGCCGTGTGGCACATCAGATCGCCCACGACCGCGACGCTGATCTCGCGATCGCTCGATTCTACGGGGCGGAAGCCGAACGCGCTCCACGCGTAGGTGTACTCGTCGGACGCGCCTTCGCGGAAGTCCGGCGAGTACTCGCCCTCACGCGTTACGAGCAATACGCCGGAGTCTTCGGGACTGCGCACTCCGTCGCTGTTAAGCTCCAGCGAGTAGATCGCTCGAGGTAAACTCGAGGAGCACCACATCGACTTCACTCGACCGCCGTTCACCGAGTACACGTATAGATGGCACCGCACGGTCGCGTCGTCGTTCGTCATGCGCGATGGGAACTCCGAGCCGAAACGGTACGACTTCCAGAGAGTGAACGCGACGTCGGTGATCCCGTCGCAGTCGATATCGCCGACTTGGAACGCGGAGACGAACCAATCGGGAGGTGTCGTCCAAACCTCGCCGCCGCTCTCGTCCGTTACGTTCAATCGACCGTTGTCGAGCGTGAAGCGATAGCCGCCGCCGCTCTCGCTGATCGCGGCGGTCGCGACCCGCGTTGTCAGGAAGTCGCGGAACTCCGGCGTAAGCTCCGGCTCCGGCTTGCAAGAAGTTAACAGTAACGCGAGAGCGAATGCCGCGATTGCTGATAACGCCGTGCGTCTAGTTGTAGTCATCCCAACGCATCTTACCGATGTCGACGGTGAAAGCGGATTTCCAGCTTGCAAGCGGCGGCAGATCGCCGTTGCGCATACGCTCGTGCCATTGGTCGTCGGTCATGCGCCCGTCGAGCGGCACGGTGAACTCGTAGTGCGAGTATACCGCTCCGCTTGCGAGAGTCGGTACGCCGTCGCGCAAGAATACGACGAAGATCGTTTTTGCATAGCCCGTGCCCTCTTCCAATGCTTGACCGCTCGGATCGGTCGCGATGTCCGCGACTACGCCCAACGGGTGCTGATCCAGGAATTGAGGTCTGATGTAATCGTAGACCCACGATTCACCGATTTGCTCTACAATCGAAGTTTGGGAGTCGCCCTCGGTCATCTGATCCATCTCGTACTTTTTCGCGACGTCCCAGATGTGCTCAAGCTCCACGCCGAACGTACGGATCAGCTCGTAATCCGCGTCGGACAGCGGCGAGTTCGCAAGCTCCTTCTCCGCGATCTCCGTCAGGCGAGTGGATAGCGTCAGCAGAGTGTTAAGCGCTTCCTCCGCCTCCGAGGTAAGCAAGTTGCGAGCTTTCAGTCCGTCCAGGGTTTGTCGAACCAAGGCGGCGAGCCGCCCGTATACGACGGGATTAGGTTCGACGTACCCGCGATCGTCGGGAGGTACGGGCTTCTCATCGCCGTCGCCTGCCTCCGCTAACATCGCTTTTGCATATAGCAGGGTATCGTGCTTCAGCTCCGTCCAGCTGCCTTGGAACGAGTTCAGCTCTTTCAGCGTCCACGCCTCGTTCTGCATGAACAGCGGGTAACCCGCGCCGTTAGCAGAGTCCGCGAACGGTCGGAGCATATACATCCACGACCAGTACAAGTTCGTGTGCCAAACGTCCTGCGGAATCGCGGCGATCTCGGCTTGAGTCTTCGTCATCTGCGCCGAGTAATCCGGGAACACGGTCGCCTCGCCCTCCAACAGTTTCAGCGCGGAGTCGGAGCCGAACGCGGCGGGTACGTCCAGCGAGTTCGGCAACATGCGCCCCGCGACTGCTCGGTCTACCAGATTCTGCATAACGTACGCGTCCACGGTGAATCGCTGACCCATGAAGCGATAGCCCGTGACGGCGGCGTCGCGGTCTTGATCCCTGCGGATCGGGACGGAGTTGATCTTCGGCGGCGCGAAGCGGCTTACGATCTCGTACGCCTGCGGGAATTTCTCCATGTCCCCGACAACGGACGTTATGCCGATCGAGTCGCCGTACACGCTTTTAAGCGCGTCCGCGTATTGGAAATAGGTGATATCGTCGCACTCACCGACGAAGAAGTTCGTCGGTTCGAAGATCGTCGCCCAGAGTTTCGCGATCTCCGGGTCTTGCAATGCGGAGGTCTGCAAGAGCGCGGACTTGACCTCGCACGTGTCGCCGCTTCGGAACGTCATCTGCCCGTACCACATCATCGCCTTGAAAAACGCCTGAAGCTCCGGCGATCTGTTGTAGTGACTGCGAACGATGTACTGCGAGTAATCCGCTTTGTAGGAGTCCGGTTCTTCAACCGTCGTGAGGTTAATCACGGGGGAGACCGTGATCCCCTGATGGTTGGCGATCAAGCCGAGCTCGATTTCAACGTAGTCTTTGACCTCTGCGGGAATGGTGAACGACGAGTCAAGCAGTTTCATCGCGACGCTGAAATAGCCGATGTTGCGAAGCGTGGGCGATTTGAACTCCGTTTCCTTAAGCTCGTTATATTGGTTCACCGACGCGTCAAGCATTTTGCGCGTAAGCTCCGTAAGTACGGGGTAAAGCTTGTTCTGCTCCAAGTCCGTCAGAACGTAATCGAACATCAAGTGGAACGTATGCACGGCGGAGTCCGTCGTGATGAAGTTCGGCACATAGTTGTAGCGGTTCGACTCATATAGCTGGAAGAACTCGCTGTAGGAGTACTTGTCGGAGACGGCGAAGCCGTTGCGCTCGATCATCGCGATCGCCTCGCTTGAGAGGTTGTTCTCCGAGTGCCAGTAGCCGAAACTGGTCTCCCAATCGCGGTAGTTGGGATCGAACTGTTTGAAGTTCGCCACGTTCGCCAGACCGCTTTCGACTCGGTAATCCGGAATCGACGGGGTACCGCTGTAGACGTAGTCGCGATAGTCCGCGAACGTCCCGGTGTACGCAAGAGTCTCGAAGCCGCTCGCAGGATCGGCGGTAGCGGTGGGAGCGTTGAAGTCCGGGCTCGCGTCCGGAGTCGCAGTCGCCGACGGGCTCGCGCTCGCACTCGCGTCCGCTTGCCTTACGGTTACCGAGTCCGCGCAACTCGACAGTAATAGTAACGCGATCGCCAAGATCGCTGATACGCCGCGCTTGCTTATGTTTCGCATGTTAGTTTTGTCCTCCTGTAAGGTACGATTGACAATGTATTGGGACGCGGGGGTTTACGGGGGTTTGGGGTTATGTATTGGGACGGGGGTTACGCGAGGGGTTTACGAGGGACGCGGGGGTTTACGGAAGTAGGGGCTAATGTTGGATCCAGCGTCACGCTGGTTGAAAAAAGTTTGACAAAAACTTTTATATTTTGCCGCTGCGATTATCGGAGGGAAACTCTCGCGCCCTGATGGCGCTCGAGTTTCGCGGTAGAGGCGGCGCTCGTAACTCTCGTCCCCCTATTTTCTAATTCCTAACTCCTACTATGCATTATACCACAGTTTGGCGTAAAAGTCAAGCATTATTTTGCGATTATGCAAAGTTTGTGATAGTTGCACAAGTTCTTGAGAGTTGGAGCGTTCGCGTTTGTGCAATAGTGCTAACGATTGCGAGTAGTGCGTGAGTGCGCGTGAGTGTAGCTCGCGTGCGCGTGAAGCCCGTAGTTTCAGTGCTTCACGCGACATGAGTGCGTGCAGTTTTTCCGATAATCCCGATAATCCCGATAATGCCGATAATGCATCCAAAAAACACATACCGTATACCGTAACCAAAACCATAACCATAACCAAATCCGTAAACCACACACACACCGTCCTCACAAACTTCGCTACGCTGCGCCGCACTTACGTGCGGCATTCGCTGCGCTTCGTTGTTCGTCCTCTTTCGGCTCGAAACGCTACGCTGGTTTCTCGCCGAGTTGGACGGGGGACGCGGCTCGAAACGCTACGCGTTCTCGCCGAGCCCTGCGGGGGACGGGGGTTAGTCGGCTTCGCCGACGTGTGTGTGGGTTTTGAGAGAGAGTTTTGAAAGTTTATGTAAACTACGAGGGCTTAACCGGTTTGCGAGAACGGCGTTTGGCTCGAGCGCGAAAGTTGAGAACCATAAGGGTTCTCAACTTTCCCTCTGTGAATGGTGTGTAAAAGTTTTTGTCAAACTTTTTTCAAAAAGTTTGCGTTCCAAACCCTCGTAAACATGCATTGTCAAACCGCGTCTTCGGGTTTTGAGAAAAAATTTTTTACTTATTTTGATAGGGTCGAATCCCGCAGTTTCAGGTGCTCTCGGGGATTGGTGCAAAAAAAGTTACAAACTTTCGAAAAAAGTACTTGACAAATGCGCCAAAGTGTGGTATAATGTCAGTAGTGATGGATCAGGGGGGACGGAGGAAGCGTTCCGACTCGGCGAGAACCGCGAAGCGTTTCGAGCCGAAAAGGACGAGCAACAAAGCGTGCGAGCCTTACCGCGAAGCGGTGAGGCGAGACAAAGCGAAGTTTGCGAGGACGCAAGGAGGGTTTACGCGATGGAAATACAGAGGTTCACGGGGTTCGCGAAGGCGAAAGTAAGAGGGTTCATCAAGCTTCCGGCAAAAAGTTTGATCGCGCCCGTGCTCACGTTCGCGCTTGCACTGCTGACGGCGTGCACGGCGACGCCGCGAGAGTTACCGACGCCGCAGGAGCTGTTCGGCGCGGTCGAGCGTGAGGTCGCGCTTCCCGCGATGGTTGAGGCGACCGACGACGAGGTGCTTGCGTACTTGGGGATCGACTCGCCGGATTACTCCGCCTGCGCCTATTACACGGGCGAGAACTCGCTGAAGCCCGATGAGATCGCGATCTTCGCCGCGATTGACGAACCCGCCGCCGAGCGGATCGAGGCGAAGCTTCGCTCCAGGCTGGAGTACATGGCAAAATCTGCCGAGAACTATTTGCCTGACAACCTGCCGATAATCGAACGCGCAGTGGTGCGCCGCGATCGGCTGACCGTCGCGATGTTCGTCTCCGCCGACGCGGACGCAATTGCAGTCGCTTATGCGGACGCGCTCGCCGGTTCAGGAGGCAAGGAGCAGGAGTGAGGAGCGGAGACGGTGGACGTTCGCGAGGGGGCGGCCAACTCGGCGAAAAAAGTTTTGAAGTTTTGCAAAAAAACTCTTGACAAATCGCCAAACTTGTGGTATAATACAAGCATAAGCTTGAACCTGCGGGTAGGGGAGTGGTCTGCGCACAAATCTTCGACCGCCATAAGGGCGGGAGACGATTAGCCCCCGTCGGCAGTGGTCAAGGGCTGTGCCCTTGTGGTGTAATAGAGTAAGAAGCTTGAACTAAAGGAGAATCCCAGTGACTATCTTCCTCACGATCCTGCAAGTCCTCTCCGGAGTCGTCATAACCACGATTGTACTTGCGCAATCCGGAAAGAGTGCCGGATTATCCGGCGCGATCGCCGGTGCCGCCGACTCGTTCCTCGCGAAGAACAAGGCTAAAACCGTTGACGCGCAACTCGCCAAGATAACGAAGTGGTTTGCGCTCGCGTTCATCGTCCTTACAATCATTCTGAACATGATGGCGAAATAGCGAGTATGCGGGAGTTGAAGTACGCATTCATTGGTGCCGGGAACATGGGCGGCGCGATTCTTCGAGCCGCAACGCGGGAGTTTGGGGCGGGTAACTTCGTCGTCTATGAGCGTGACGCGAAGCTCTCCAATCGTCTCGCGTCCGAGGTCTGGACTCACATGGCGACCTCCGAGGCCGACGCCGCCGACAGTGCGCAGACGATCTTCCTGTGCGTGAAGCCGCAATATTGCGCCGAGCCCCTGCAACGGCTCGCGCCCGTGCTCAAGGGCACCGATAAGACGCTCGTCTCCATAATGGCGGGAGTCACGCTTGCGGAACTGCGGGAGCGGCTCGACGGCTTCTCGCGAATCGTTCGCGTTATGCCGAACATGCCCGCGCTAAGCGGGAAGGGGCTCATGGCGGTCGCCAACGATACCGAGTGCCCGGAGGACGTTACCGCCGTGCTGGAGACTTGCGGCGAGGTCGTCTCGATCCCGGAGCACCTCATGAACGCGGAGACGGTCGCTGCTGCGTGCTCCCCGGCCTACGTGTTCATGTTCATTGAGGCGATGGCGGACGCCGGAGTTTACGTGGGTCTTAGCCGAGCGGACGCGACCAAGTTCGCCGCCGCCGCGCTTAGCGGCGCCGCCGCGATGGTGCTCGACGGCGGGGAACCCGCGAAGCTCAAGGACGCGATCTGCTCGCCCGGAGGCTCCACCATTCGCGGCGTTGCGGAGCTCGAGAACTCCGGATTTCGCGGCGCGGTTATGCGAGCGTTCAAAGCCAGCTTCGACAGCTTTACATAACGCGTTACGCTAAAGCGTAAGAAATGTCCGGATTGTAATCGTCCGGACGCTTCTTAGTCTTCTTGCGATCGTACGCTTTAGGGTTCGGCGGCACCCGAGTTACCGGGGAAATCGCGCCCCAAGAGCCTCGACGCGCACTGTCAAGCTCGCGTTGCGCTCGCTTCGAAAGCTTCTCATATGGGATGAATTTACGCATTTCGGTATCTTTCCTCTCGATTATTACTATTAGTGATATTGCGCGAGTTTATTACGAGTTCGCAAGCTCGATCACCGCGAGAGCGGCGGCGCGGTACGCCGCCCGAAGCCCGTCGACTCCAAGCTTCGTACCGCCGAACCAGCGCGTTACCACGCATACCACTCCGTCGAGCTTCGCCGAGCGCAACGCGTTCAGCACCGGAAGTCCCGCAGTGCCCGGAGGTTCCCCGTTATCACTGCACCGCAGGATCTCGCCCAGCGCGTACGCGTGCACCCAGTGCGACGCGTTCCGATACTCCGTCTTGACCGCGTGCAAAGTCTCCCGAGCTTCCGTCTCGCTCCCGCACCGGTACAGACGCGCTATGAAGCGTGAGCGCTTCACCTTGATCTCCGCCTCCGCTATCACGACGAACCGGCGTAATCGCTACGTATAATATTACCATCTACCGTAGTCGCGGAGAGCGCAAGCTTCTCCGTAATCGCGCTCAACAGCGCGTCCAGTCCCTCACCGGTCTTCGACGAGACGCACACGCTATCCTCACGACCACGCGGTGCCGCGCCGGGCTCGAGGTCGCACTTGTTGAACACGTCCAACCTCGGCGTCGAGCCTGCTCCAAGCTCTGAAATCAGCCGTTCGCACACCTCAGACTGCGACTGCCAATCCGGGTTCGCAACGTCTATCACGTGCAGAACGACGTCCGCGAACGCCAGCTCCTCAAGCGTCGCCTTGAACGCCGCCACAAGCTGGTGCGGTAACTTCCGTATGAACCCGACCGTGTCCGACAGCAGCACCTCCGACCCGTCAGGCAATCGCAACCGCCGAGTCGTCGTGTCAAGCGTGTCGAACAGCCGCCCTCGCGCCTGAATCCCCGCGTCAGTCAGTGCGTTCAACAGCGACGACTTACCCGCGTTCGTGTACCCGACCAGCGCGACCGTTCGCTTCTCGTTCTTCTCGCGAAGCCGCCGCTGAGTCGTTCGCACACCTCGCACCTTCTCAAGCTCGTGCTCAAGCTTAGTGATTTTGCTTCGAATGTGGCGGCGATCGGTCTCCAGCTGAGTCTCGCCGGGGCCACGCGTCCCGATTCGCGACGCTCCGCTCGCGGTCTGGCGCACCAAGTGCGTCCACATTCCCGTCAGGCGCGGCAATAGGTACCGGTATTGCGCAAGCTCGACCTGCAACCGCCCCTCCTTAGTATGTGCGCGGCTTGCGAAGATGTCCAAGATTATCCCCGCGCGATCCATGACCCGCACGTCAAGCCGCTCCTCAAGATTGCGCTGTTGCGCCGGGCTTAGCGCGTTGTCGAACAGCGCGAGCTCGCACTCGTGCTCCTTAAGCAGTCGCCGCAACTCGTCGACTTTCCCGGTTCCGATGAACGTCCCCGGCTCCGGCTTCTCCCGCCGTTGCAACATTGTTCCGACGCTAACGCCGCCTGCGGTCTCCAGCAGGGCGGCCAGTTCCGCCAGACTACGCTCGTCCGCACGCTCCTCTATCGGAAGCGCGTCCGAGCTTAACCCAACCAGTATCGCTTTTTCCATAACTTCGCCGCAATCGCGGCTGTCCCTCCCATTTCACCGAGCAATGCCGCGAGCCGTTGCACCGCAACCAACGTTACCGTTGCACCGCAACCAACGCTGACAATACCCGTTGCCGAGGGGCGAGATTACTTCGTTGCCGTCGCCATGCCGAACCGCTTATTGAACCTGTCGACCCGTCCGCCGGTATCCACCAGCTTTTGCTTACCCGTGAAGAACGGGTGGCACTTCGAGCAGATTTCAACCTTAATGTCGCGCTTTGTGCTGCCCGTTTCGATGATCTCGCCGCAGGCGCATCGGATCGTCGTCTGCCCGTAGTCGGGATGGATGCCCTCTTTCATATCGCTCACCTC
>JAITGH010000176.1 GCA_031280855.1 Oscillospiraceae bacterium
GAAGCGCACTGACGTAGCTGTCCGTATCGAGCGAGATTTCGCGCTGGCTGATTATACACCGCTTGTTGCGGTGCAGGTACTCGATCGGATCCTCCAACGTGACGATGTGCCCGGCGCGAGAGCTGTTGATGTGGTCGATCATACAGGCGAGCGTCGTCGATTTGCCGCTGCCCGCAAGCCCGGTAACCACGATCAGTCCGGAGTTCGCGTTCGCACCCGCGACTACGCGCTCCGGGATGTTCAGCCGTTCGCGATCCGGCACGCCGAACGGTATGACGCGGATAACCGCGCTTAGTGAGCCGCGTTGCTTGTACACGTTCGCACGGAACCGCGAAAGCTCCGCGACCGTGAATGCGAAGTCGTCGTCGCCCGTTCGCAGGAACTCGAGCATATCGCGCTCCGCAAGTTCGTAAACGTAGCGTACGAGGATATCGGTCGCCGCGGGCGTAAGCAGCTCGATGTCCTGCGGTACGAATGAGCCGCTGATCTTGTAGGTCAGCGCGGAGCCCGCAACGATGAAGACGTCGCTCGCTCCGGCGGTTACGGCGTTTTTAAGGATGCCGTCAATCGTCATATAGTGTCACCTCGTCTTCAGCGTCGAAAAGGGTCATGCCGCCCTCCGGCGACCACTCACGCGTGGATACGAGCTGCCAGCGAGCGATATGGTACGCTTCGCCGTCGGAGATGAGCGCGACCTCGATGACGCGGTAATCGTCGACCTTGACGGAGTACTCGTAAACGTCGCCGTCGGCAAGCGGTTCCGGCGCAGAGTTGAACATGCGTACCGCCTCGTAATCGGCGGCGTAGTACGCGGTGGAGTGCTCCGCGAACCGCTCCGCCTCCCGCAAGCGCGAGTTCGCCGCAAGCAGCGACAGCGACGCGAGTAAGATCAGGCATACCACCGCGAACAGCATCATTATCATGACGCTTCCGATGTTCAGGCGAATCGGAGTGCGAGAGTTCATAGCGTACCTCTTCGTTCAGGAGTCAGGGATCAGGAGCGAGGAGCCGGGCGAGGGGTTGGGCGAACGCGGTTACTCGGGGATTGCGGCCGCGATGAGCTCGTACAGCGTTTCGCCGCTTGGGGAGCGCGAGACCCGGATGAACGCGTCGCCGTCTTCATCTATGGTGAGGTCGAGGCGGAATCCCGTATCGCGGGAGTTCGGCGCGAGTACCTCGACGGTGTCGCGCTCCGAGCCGTAGAAGACGCTGATCGTACTGCTGACTCGGGAGCCGTTAAGCAACGCGGTAAGCGCGGCGGGGTCGTTGGCTTTCGCCTTGTAAAGCTCTGCGGCGGAGTTGGCGAGCTGAACAGCGGCGGTGAGATCCTGCGCGTCCTTGAGACGGCGGTTCGCGGCGGCGAACAGCCGTACGCTGATCGCGGCGCAGAACGCGAACAGCAGTAACGCGGCAAGCAGCTCGATAAGGAATAAGCTCGTCTTCGCGCTTCGCCTCATTGCGGCTCACCCCCGGTTCTAAGGTGTATGAACGCGTCGGCACCCTCGCTGCGGATGCGAAGCAACGCACCGTCAAGCGAGAACTCGAGCCCGGAAGCCTCCACGATTTTCTCACCGTCGGCGGCGCCGAACGTGTTCCCGGATTCCGCGAATAGCTCCCGCACGTAACCGTCGTAATAGTATATCGCGGAGACGTAGTCAACGCCGGAGAACGTCTCCGTAAACAGTAACGCGGAGTTCCCGTCGATCCTGCCGACTTCGATCGGGTGAGTGGAGTTGTCGTATCCGCGCACTTTCGTTGTAATGTAGCGTATGCAGATCTCCCGGCGGTCGTCGCCGACGTTACGGATCCGCTGGTAGACTCCCGCGCCGATCAGCAGCGTCATAAGCATTGACAGCGCGAAGCCGAAGAACAGGATCAGCGCGAATACGGTGTCGTAAGTTCGGGTCTTGTTGTTCAACGTTGCTCCTCTCGGTTGCGGCGGCGAAGATGGGTTACTGTATGGTGAGAACCTCAAAGCTGGGCATAATGTTGGACGCGAAGATGTCATAGACTATAACGAACTTCGCAGGGTCGAATCGCAAGCCGTAGCGCTCCGTCATGTAGTCGACGGTATCCGGATACGCGCCCTCTTGCGCGTAACAGGAAACGATGGCGCGGCGAACGCTGTTGGTAAGCGTGCGAACTTGCTCGCGCCCGCTTGCCTCCGACGCGGTGTTAAGCCCTCGAACTGCGAGGATTGCGACAAGGATAAACAGGATCGCGGTAAGTATGTACGTTCGCGAGATTCGACGTCTCATGCGGTTCTCCTACAGCAGCGACATGACTCCGGCGAGTGGGAGCATAACCGAGATTAGTAACGCTCCGACCAATACGGACATGACGATAACGAGCGCGGGTTCGATGGTGCCGACGACGTTCTCCAGGCGATCGTTCGCGGAGGCGGAGGTACGGCGCGTAATCTCCTCGAGCGCTTCGACGGCGGAGCCGGTGCGCTCCCCGACTCCAATCATGCGGACGTACATCTCGGGGAACAGCTTGAGCGAGCGCACGCACTCGGTAAGCGATTCGCCGGACTCTGCGCGAGTGGTCGACGCGTCGACTCCGGCTTGCACGGCGCGGTCGTCGACGACTTTTGAGGACATGCGCAATGACTCGATAACCGTCATGCCGGACGACAGAGTGGTTGACAGCAAGTCGGACAGCCGCGCCGCCGTCAGCTGACGTCCCAGTGAGCTTCGCTGTGCGAGGTGCCGCGCCAGTGCCGCAAGCCTACGCCGCAGTAGAACCGCCGCGACGGCGATCGCGAGTATAGCGCACGTTACCGGGATCCGGTACTCCGCCAATCGCCGACCGAACCACATGACGGCGGACGCGCTTGGCGGCATTACCGCGCCGAGCTGGCTGTACACGTCGCCGAAGATCGGCAATAGCTTCACCGCGAAGATGACGAACACCGCAATAAGCGCGACGAACAGCATCAGCGGATACGCCGCCGCGCTTCGGATGTCTGCGGCTACGATGTCCTGACGCTCATAATGTTTGGACAGCGCGAGCAGCGTGTCGTCCAGCCGCCCGGTCTTCTCCCCGACTTCGACCATGTCGCACATGTACTTGGGGAACGCGTTCACAGCGCGAAGCGAGTCTGCGAACGGTTTCGAGGCTCGAAGCCCCGCGCCGACGCGCTCCGACAGATCGCGGCTTCGTGAGTCGTCGATCGCGAAAAGCTCGAGGCACTCTTCAAGCGGTACTCCCGATTTGAACGCGAGGTGCAGCGACATGCAGAACGATGATAGGTACTTGTAGTTCATAATTTCTCCGGTGGGTAAGGCGCGTTACGCGCTACTTCCCGATTATGTCGTCCAAACCGACGAGCTTATGTGAGGCCGTGACCACGATAACGCGATCGCCCGCACGGATCGAGTCATCGCCGCCGGGGATCACCGTCTCGCCGGAGTTATTGCCGCGTATGATGCACGTTACCAGGATGCCCTTCTTGATCTTGAGCGATTTCAGCGGGATTCCAACGACCTTGCTTTCGCGCCATGCGTAGAACTCGAGGGCTTCGACGCTGCCGCCGACGATCTTGTGGAACGATTCGATACTTCCGCCCGGCGAACCGTTAAGCGAGCGCACGTAGCGAATGATGTGGCTTGCGGCGGTAAGCGCGGGGTTGACCACGGTACCGGTGACGACGCGCTCCGCGATCGGAAGTAACGCCTTGCGGCCGAGCCGAATCGCGACGTTCGGGACGCCCAGCGATTCCGCGTACATGGCGACGATGATGTTGTCCTCATCGTCGTACGTAAGTACGGCTAACGCGTCGAACGACGCGAGGTCTTCCTCACGCAGGAAGTCCTGATCAGAGCCGTCGCCGCAGACTACGCGCACCTTCGGCAGCGCCTCCGCCAGGGTGCGGCATTCCTCCGGGTCGCGCTCTATTACCGTGACTTGAAGTTTTTCCTCCGACAGCAATTGCGCGAGGTAGTACGAGCACGCGCCTTGCCCGGAGATCATGACCTTGCGAACTCGGCGGCGTTCCTGCCCGGTGGTGTGGAACAGTCGTTCAAGCTCCGACGTTGCCGCGACGACGCTTACCCGGTCGCCGGATTTCAGCATGAACGAGCCGTCCGGGATCGTCACGACTCCGTCACGCTTGACCGCGCAGATTAGCGCCTTCGCCTCGAACACGCCGCTGAAGTCGCGCAGGTAGACTCCGTCGGCTTTCGAGCCTTCCGCGAGTTGAAGCTCCACGAGTTCCACCTTGCCGTCGGCGAAGCGTTCGACCTTCTGCGCGCCGGGCAGCCGAAGGACTTGCGCAATCTCTCGAGCTGCGGATTCCTCCGGGTTCACGCATAGCGATAGCCCGAGGTCGTCGGCGAAGAAGTCGAGCTGAGCGAAGTAGTCCGGGTCGCGCACTCTGGCGATCGTATGAGCAGCGCCGAGCTTCTTGGCGGCGAGGCACGTCAGCATGTTTTGCTCGTCAGAGTCCGCAACGGCGACGACGAGGTCAGCCTTCGCGACTCCGGCTTCGATCAAGGTCTTGCGGCTCGCGCCGTTACCGTGGATCGCGAGTATGTCGTACGTATCGCCGAGCGTAGCGACGATCGCGGGGTCAAGCTCGATTAGCGAGAGATCGTAGCTCTCAGACGAGAGCGACGCGACGATCTCCGCCCCAAGCTGTCCGCCTCCAATGATAACAATCTTCATATGTACATATTATACCACAAAACTCGCGATTTGTCAAGCTTTTTTTGCACGGGGAGGGATTACGAGGGCTATGATAATATGTATTGAGACGACGAGGGTTGGAACGCAAACTTTTTGAAAAAAGTTCGACAAAAACTTTCACATTTTGTCATAAGCGTTTAGGGAGGCAACCCTCGCGCCCTGATGGCGCTCGGGTTTCAGTGGTAGTGTGAAGCTCCGTTACTTGACAGTCGCAAAGACTAATGTGGGTGCAGCGTCACGCTGCTCTCCGGGCTTGAAGAGCGTAGAGTCTAATGTGGGTGCAGCGTCACGCTGCCCACCAAGTTCCATGGTCGCAAAGACTAATGTGGGTGCAGCGTCACGCTGCCCGTTTTGAGTAGAAAACTGCCCGAAAAGTACACAAACGCTCGGGCGAGGTTGCGTATGGCTAACCGATGTGCTATGATGGACAAGTCCCACGGTCTCCCGTGCCATGCGATTAGCGATGTGTAACTCGGCGCACTGCGCGTCGCTCACTCCATTCTTACGCTTAAGGCAGGTGGCTTATGAAGCTCGGCGGCGCGGTTACGGGTTACGACGTCGCGGCTACGACTCCGGAGTATTGGCGATCGTCATCACGCTCGCCGTGATGCACTGTTTGGAGGCAAATGCTTAGCGGAGCCGCAGTCTACGCGGGCATGGTGTAGGGGGACGAAGATTCCGGACAGGGCTTGAGGCCGGCTGTGCATCAAATCAACAACAATAGGAGAAACCGAATGAGCGTAGTAATCGTCGGAGGGCATGACCGCATGGTCTGCCAGTACAAGGACATATGCAAAAGTTGCAAATGTAAGGCTAAAGTTTTCACTCAGCCGGAGGTTAACCTTGAGTGCATGATGGGCAACCCGGATCTGATCGTGCTGTTCACGAATCCGGTCTCGCACCAGATGGCTAAGATCGCTCGGAACAAGGCGGCGAAGAGCGGCGCGGAACTCGTGCAGTCGCACTCGGCAAGCTGCGCGGCGTT
>JAITGH010000183.1 GCA_031280855.1 Oscillospiraceae bacterium
CGTATGGTCGCCGATGATCTTGATGGAGTTCTTATTCGCGCCGACCGTGCCGTCACTGCCGATCCCCCAGAACTTACACGCGATCGCGGTGCTTCTCACCGTGAACGCCGGATCCACAGCCAGCGAGAGGTGCGTCACGTCGTCGTTTATCCCGACGGTGAACCCGTTGACGCTCTTCTCCGAGAACAGGCTTGTGAACACCGCCGCGACGTGCTCCGGCTGAGTATCCTTGCTGCCAAGCCCGTAGCGTCCGCCGACGATCTCGAGGTTATTACAGCCTTGCAGCGAGCCGACGACATCAAGATAAAGCGGCTCGCCCTGCGCGCCCGGTTCCTTCGTGCGGTCAAGCACCGCGATCTTCTTAACGGTCGACGGCAGCGACTTCACGAAGTGCTCGACGCTCCACGGGCGGTATAGGTGCACCTCAATCAGCCCGACGCGATGCCCCTGCGCGATAAGCTCGTCAACCGCTTCCTCCGCGGTGTTGCAGATACTGCCCATCGCGATGACGACGTACTCCGCGTTCGGATCGCCGTAATAGTTGAAGAGTTTGTAATCGGTTCCGAGCCGTGCGTTGACGTCGTTCATATAGCCCTCGACGACGGCGGGAAGCGCGGTGTAGACATTGTTCGCGGCCTCACGGTTCTGGAAGAAGATGTCGGGGTTCTGAGCGCTGCCGCGCAATACAGGGTGATCCGGCATATTGGCGCGAGCACGAAACTTCGCGAGCGCGTCAGCGTCAATCATACCCGCAAGCTCGTCATACTCCCAGACTCCGATCTTCTGCATCTCGTGCGAGGTACGGAATCCGTCGAAGAAGTGCACAAACGGAACGCTGCCCTTGATGGTCGCCAAATGCGCGACTGCTCCCAGATCCATCACCTCTTGCGGGTTGTTGGAGCACAACAGCGCATAACCCGTCGGGCGCACGCTCATCACGTCGCTGTGGTCGCCGAAGATGCTAAGCGCGTGAGTCGCGAGCGTCCTTGCGGACACGTGTATGACGTTCGGCAGAAGCTCGCCCGCGATCTTATACATGTTCGGGATCATCAGCAGCAGACCTTGCGAGGCGGTGAACGTCGTCGTCAACGCGCCCGTAACAATCGAGCCGTGCACCGCGCCTGCGGCTCCGCCCTCCGACTGCATCTCTAAAACGCTGACCTGCTGACCGAATATGTTCTCACGCCCGTTTGCGGACCACTCGTCGACCAGCTCCGCCATTACGCTCGACGGCGTGATGGGAAAGATCGCCGCAACCTCGGTAAACGCGTATGAGACGTGCGCCGCCGCCGTGTTGCCGTCCATCGTTTTTAACTTCCGAGCCATTTGTTCCCCTCCGTTTGTATTTGTTTTTACCATCGTTCCTCCTAGTATAGCACAGCTCCGCGCAGTTTGCAAGTCCTATTTTTCATCGGTTGGCATACATTTACCGAAATATGATGATCGTCCCCCTCGGGTTTGGTTGTTTTTCACGAAAAATTCACTTGACAACGATGGATTTATGTGCTAAAATGCGGATAGATGGAATATGCGGAGGTTAGTGTTATGACGAACGTAGAAACGCTGGCGCGGCGATTCGCCAAGATCCCGCGCATCGAACAGACCGGGCCTCAAACGGGATACAACGGGAAACGCATGACGCGATTAGGACGCCGCACTCGGCTGATTCACCTCGCGCTATGCGTAATCGGGTTGACGCCGCTGCTGCTGCTATTATGCGGGCTGGAGGTGCACCCGATTTCGGTCGCGGTCGGCTTCGGACTCGTCGTGCCCGGCGGAGGGTTCATGGCGTGCGGAGGACCGCTGACCATGCTTGCGGGCTTGTACATATGCTTCCGGCTGTGGAAGCGTCGCGGTATGATGATTCAAGACTTCTATGGCAGTTACTTGGGAATCGTGGGATTCTGGCTGCTGGGCGCGTTGGGCGGACTGCTTGCGGGTCTGGAGTTCCTCGCGTTGGAGCGCATGGGCATAACGTTGCCCGAATGGGCGGCTCTGCATTGGTGGGGCTATATCGTCGCCGCCTCCGCCGCTCTGCTATTGTTCGTACCGTACGAGCTCAAGACTCGGCAGATGTACAAGCTGATGTCGGAGGCTCGGCGGGAGCGCATCGCGGCGTTCGACAAGTCAATCGCGGAGTTGGACACGCTCACCGCCGCCGATGCGAGTGCCGACGAACTCGACGCGGAGGGACTGCTTGCCGCTCGATTCCTCCTGGACGCGGAGGTCAACCGAGAGCACGGCGATCTGTCGGGCTTCGACTGGCTTCGAGGGCTCGCGGAGTACCGCTATCAGCTAAGCGCGTTCGGGTACGGGCTCATGCTGCTGCACGCGAAGTACCTGCCGAACTTCACGGGCTACCTTAAAGACGCGCACCGCTTCCTGATCAAGCATTACGAGGATCCTCGCACGTGCGCATATTGGGCTCGCGAGGCTCAAACCGGGTACTTCTCCAAGAACCCGGATCCGATCGTCAAGGCGAACGTCATGCTGTCCGGCTGGATGATGCCCGTCGTCGCAAGCTATCACGACCAATACGGCGACGACGAGTTCGAGAATCCGGCGTCGATCCGATTCCGCCCCGTCAAAGATAAGCCGGAGCAAACCTACGACTACGACAGCGAGAGCATCGTTAAGGTACTGTACCGCCAATTCTCAACAGATGAGTATCCGTACAGACTGATCCCGTGCGAACCTCACGTCGCGTTCCCTACGTGTAACTCGTTCGGGCTGCTCGGCATGATGATCTTCGACCGCGACCACGGCACGCACTACTGCGAGGACTTCTGGGACGACTTGTACGATAACATCAGCCAAGAGTTCATCGAGATCGACGGCTCGATGGCGCTTCGCCGCCAGTACCAGTACGGGTTGAGGCATCTGCCGTCGTCTCAGCTCGGGTACAACCCGATTGCGGACGTGCAGAACTATTTGCACTTCTTGCCGATTTTCCCCGGACTCGCCAGACGCTGTTACGCTGCGATCCGTATGCACGAGATCGAATTCAAAGACGGAGTCGCGCAGCTTCGCCGCACGCCGTGGGACAAGACGCTGAACATGTTCACGCAGAAGGTCGACCCGTCGCTTCAAATCGCGCTGCTTGAGATGACCGCGTGCGAGTACGGCGATCTTGAGCTTATCGCCGGATTGCGCGAAGCGGAGCGCGTGTACCTCGCACGGTCGAACGCGCCGAACTCGTTCCGGTACAAGGACGTCAACTCGCTTACGACGGCGTACCTCGCGTTCTCGCGGTTGTGCAAGAAGGGCTACTGGCAGGACGTGATACTGCGCGGGATGCCGGAGACCTCCAAGACCGGGCCGTTGCTCTCCAAGTGCGAGTACCCCTCCGTCATTCCCGCGAAAGCCGTCAGCGACGGCAGCGACCTTGAGCTCGTACTGTACAATGGTGCGGAGCCCGGCGAGTTCCCAATCACCATCGAGCGTCTGCGTCCCAATGCCGCGTACGCGGTCAACGGCGGCGACGCGTTCACCGCTGACGGTCAAGGCGCGGCGACGCTTACCGTCACGCTCGACGGGCGGACTCCCGTTCACATTAGGCCTGTAGTATAAGGGGTAATGTCAGAAATTTGTGTATTACTTCGTCTCCTCCCTTGCTGCTTTTTCACGCCTCACATATGCAACGGTGGAGCAGTGAAAAACATACAGCGGCGGTCGTTATCCTCGTACTACAACAGATTTCTGACAATACCGTATAAGGAGAGGTTTACTATGCCATGCTGCCTGATTGCCGCCGCGTTCCTCGCGACTTTCGTTGTACGTTGGGATCGCGTCAAAGCGTACCTTGGGTTCGAGGTTACCGACCGGAACGCGTACGGCTGGAACGAATACTGTGAGCTTGATGAGTACGCAGACTAGCGTCCCGAAGAGCCGAAGCGCGGCAGTCGCCGCGTGGCTGCGCGTCGCGGTATTCGCCGATTTCGCACTGTTCACAACGGCGACTGCTGCGTCGGTATTCGCAAGCTCGAGATTCGCGTCGACGCAGCTGCAAAGCTTGGCTCACGCGCTTCACATCGCGCACGAGCTATTCGGCGCACTCTTCTTCGTAATGCTGTTCGTGTACCTGCTGATAAGCGCGGACATCGCCTCGAAAACCGCGTATCGGGAGCTTAAACTCAGGGCGGCGGTCGACCCGAAGTTCGAGTTCATACATCAGGTTCCGACAAGCATCCCGACGTTCAACGTATGCGCGGGAGCGTTGGCACGCAGCGGTATCTACGTGCGCTCAGTCGTGGCGCTGACCGAGCTTGGGCGCTGCAAAACCGTCGCGGCGAAAGGCAACTACCCGCAGCGCGAGGGTTACGCGATCACCGCAGAGACGCTCGCCAAGATTGGCGTTGCGCTCTCAGACGACGTCAAAGACTGCACGGTCAAAATCACGCTCGGAGAGGTTGAGCCGCACTTCGATTTCGCGATAACGCAGAACAAGATCACGCACCTGCTGAAATGCGTTCACATCGCCCGCGTTTACCGGAAGTACAGCTTGCTGAGCGTACTGATCCTGCTCGGATTGGGAGTCGCGTTCTTTACGATGACGGTGCTCGAGTGGGGCGTTTACCGCTATGCGGCGACTACGCTAATAGGCGCGGTTCAAATCCGGTTCGTCCGCAAAATTGAAGATGCGGCGTCGAAACTCACGTTCGCGAAAATCGTTGGAAATGCAAAATTAAGAGCGTAAAACGCTGAAAGGATACATGAAATGTCAAAACAGCTGGAAATGAAGTTCTACAGCAATCGGTCGCCGAAGAAGGGGTACTCGTGGGAGACGGCGCCGGAGCCAATCGTGGAGAGCGCGATCGTCGAGACTCTGGAGGCGGAGTTCGTAGTAGTCGGAGGCGGGATCAGCGGACTTGCGGCGGCGGCGCGGTGCTCCGCGAAAGGGCTCAGCGGGATCGTCATAGACAAGAACGCGAAGCAAGTCGCGCTTGCCGGTCAGATCGCCGCGATCAACTCGAAAAAGATGGCGGAGCTTGGAATCCACATCGATCCGAAAGAACTCGCCGCAAACTGGCTCAAAGTCAGCGGCAGCCGCGTTCAGGAGGAACTGCTGTGGATCTTCATCAACCGCAGCGCGGAGGGGTTCGAGTGGATGCTCGACCTCGCCGAAGGCACCGTGGACGTCGGCGTTTACGTTGCGTACAAAGGTCCGATGTTCGGCGAGTACCCCGGCACTCACCACATCTCCAAGAAGCCGGGCACCGAGAAGTACAAGAACTTCGGCGGCGGATTCTTAGCGTGCGAGATCCTGGAGACGGAGTTCCTCAAGAACGGTGGTAAGCTGTTCCGCAGCGTTACCGCGGAGCAACTCGAGAAGGACGCAAGCGGGCGCGTCGTCGCCGCCATCGCGAAAGGTGAGGACGGCAAGTACCGCCGCTATCGCGGGACGAAGGCGGTCGTACTCGCCACCGGCGACGCGAGCGATAACCGCGAGATGCTCGAGGCGTTCTGCCCGGTCGGACTGCGTGCCTCGCGCACGTTCCCGCGTAAGGGCAATACCGGCGACGGTCAGATCATGGCGTACCACGCCGGCGCGATCATCGACAACCCGGAGTGGGCGCCGACCCTGCACGCGCTCGGGTTCAGCGGTTACCAGTTCTTCTTCCTGCACGTCAATCAGCTTGGGAAGCGGTTCATGAACGAGGACACGTGGATGCAGGCGAAGTCCATACGCTGCCTCATGCAACCGGGCGGGAACTTCTGCTGGTCAGTGTTCGATGGCAAGTACGCGGACGAGATTGAGTCGCGCTGGGATCTGCTCGGCGGTCAGGGCATGGCTCCGCTAAGCGTTGTTGGCGATAAGTTCAATAAGGACGATCTAGTCGCGGCAATCGACCGCACCGTCACGGGCGCGGGCTATCGCCCGGAGGAGATGCCGAACGACCCGCAGAACCCGAACGGCGTTATGGCGGATACGCTCGAGGAACTCGCCGCCAAGATGGACGTACCCGTCGAGACGCTCAAGGCGACTGTCGAGCGTTACAACGCAGTCTGCGCAAGCGGCGACGACACGGACTTCGGCAAGCGTCAAGAGATGCTTACGCCGATCGTCAAGGCTCCGTTCTACGCGCTCAAGTGGGGACCCGCGCTGCTGGACGTATTCGGGGGTGCGCTGACGAACTCGAGTTTGAACGTTCTGGACGCGTTCGGGCAGGAGATCCCGGGGCTCTACGCAGTCGGCAACGCCGCCGGAGGTATGTACGCGGTCGATTACCCGCTGCTGCTTAACGGTAACAGCTACGGGCGAGCGTTAGCGTATTGTATGCAACTCGCGGACAGCCTCACGAATCCGGCGTAGTATCGCGCTTACGCGGCTCACGCGCTCCGTGAATTTGGGACGCGTGAGCTTCGCTGTGCGCATTAATAAGAATTATTCGTACTAAAAGCTCAACATACGCTTGACATC
>JAITGH010000050.1 GCA_031280855.1 Oscillospiraceae bacterium
GGCGCGGCACTGATATCCAACTTGGAGGTCATGAGCCGGAGCGCAGCTCGGCGGAGCACGCGGACTGGGAGTCGCTTCATAACGCGGTGATCGCAGCGGGAGGTTTGTTCGTACTGGGCACGGAACGTCATGAGAGCCGCCGAATCGACAACCAATTGCGCGGACGCTCCGGACGGCAGGGCGATCCCGGTGAGAGTCGGTTCTTCATCGCGCTGACAGACGACATAATGCGGTTGTTCGGCTCCGAGCGTATCATCGGTATGGTCGAACGACTTGGACTCGAGGAGGACGATCCCATCGACGCGAAGATCCTCAGCAACGCGATCGAACGCGCTCAAAAGCAAGTCGAAAGCCGAAACTTCCAGTCGCGCAAAACGGTGCTCGAGTATGACGATGTGATGAACAAGCAGCGCGAGCTGATTTACGGGCAGCGTCGGCAGGTGCTTGACGGCGAGGACATGCGGACGTATATTCTCTCGATGTTTGAGGACGTCGCGAGGTCGGAAGTCGAGGTTGACCCGGATAAGCTCGATTACGAGATCGACTACTTGCGCGATGAAGCCGCGAAGCGTGCGATTGAACGTTATGAGGCGAAGCAGCGCGAACTTGCTCCGGCTCTTGAAGAGCGCGGCAGCGATATTCGCGAACTAGAGCGTGTCATTTTGTTACAAGCGGTTGACGAGCTTTGGATGGATCACATAGATGCGATGCAGGAGTTGCGCCGCGGAATCGGGTTGCGCGGATATGGCAATACGAAACCGATTGATGCATACAAGCGTGAAAGCTTCGAGATGTTCGAAGCGATGGTCAGCACGATTAAGAGCGACGTTGTCACGCGTTTGCTGTCGATGCACATCCTGCGTAACGATCAGGTTCAGCGTAAGAGCGTCGTGAAGAATATCAAGGCTGTGCAGAACGTCGGCGGTGATCGCTCTGTAAAGAAGACGACTCCGAAGAATCGCAAGTGGTCGCGGCGATAGCGCGAATGGGAGCGGCGAATGGGTTTTAACTACATGTTCTGCGGGAAGCATGATACACCGGAGCGCGAGTTTTACCGTGCGAAGCAAGTTCGCGGCGACCGAGTCGTAACGGCGGACGAGCTTCCGTGCGAGGCGGATGCGGTGGTGACGAATCGCGTTGGAGTCGCGGTAGCGGTGGGCGCGGCGGACTGCGTGCCGCTCCTAATGTATAGCGCGAGTGCGCGTTGCGTGGCGGCGGTGCACTCCGGGTGGCAAGGTACTTCGCTTAACATCGCCGCGATCGCGGTGCGGAAGCTTACGGAGTTGTACGGAGCGAGCCCCCGCGACATTGAGGCGTACATCGGGCCCGCAATTTGCGGCGAGTGTTACGAGGTCGGCGGCGAGGTTATCGCGGTGGTCAAGTCGACGCTTGCGGATAAGTCGGCGGGCGATGTTGCGGAACTGCCCGCGAATATCGACTTACGAGCGGTTGTCGCGCAGCAGCTTCGCGAAGCCGGAGTCGAGCGTATTACGGCTCACTCGGATTGCGTACGCTGCAGTTCTGACCGATATTGGTCGAGACGTGCGGAACTCGAGCTTGGGGGGGGGTATGAGCTTAACATATCTTATATTGAGCTGACATGAGACGAACGTTGATTATTGCGCTGGCGTGCGGAGTCTTGCTTGGAGGGTGCGCCCTATTCCCGGGCGCGGTCGCGGATGCTCCGAGCGCGTCTGACCCATTGACAACGGAGGCAACCGCGACGTCGACGTCGGTTCCGACTCCGCCGACGCAGTCGCCTCAAGTTCAGCAGGATCGGACATTCACGATATTGTGGGACTCGTCACGGGCGCTGAACCCGTTGACAAGCTCGAGCCCGGCGAATCTCCAGCTTGCGGGATTGCTGTACGAGGGATTGTTCCGCGTGAATAACGATTTCACGTGGGAACCGGTGCTGTGCGATACGTGGGAGACGACCGATGGGATGCACTGGTCGTTCCGCTTGAAGAGCGGCATACTCTTCCACAACGGATCGGAGCTTGGAATCTTCGATGTTATCGGAACGCTTAACACAGCGCGTGAGACCGGGCGGTACGTGAATCGGCTGTCGAATGTCAGCAAAGTCGGTACGGCGGACGGCGCGGTAACCGTGACGCTGAAGATTGCCGATTACGACTTCCCGGCATTGCTTGACATTCCAATCATGAAGGACGGTACGACCTATAGCCAGCGTCCGCTTGGCACGGGTCCGTTCACGCTTGACGCGGGAACGAATACGCTGCGCGCATATTTCGGTCATCGTTCCGCAGAGGACTTGCCGATTATGAGCATCTCGCTTACAGAGGTCGAGCATGAGAACTTGATCCCGGCGTTCGACAGCGGGACGGTCGACATGATCATCGAGAACAAGAGCGATACCGGATCGATGGAGTATAGCGCGGGTGCGGAGCGTCGCGGCTATGCCACGAATATCATGCACTTCGTCGGATTCAACCCGTGGCGAGGTTACTGCATGAGCCCGGAGCACCGCAAGGTGATCGCATCGATTTTCAACCGTGCGGCGTTGACGGCGCAGTCGCTGCCCGATTGCAAGGCGGCGGTGCTGCCGCTTCCGCCCGGCTCGCCGTACTATTTGCAGTCGATCGCGGACACCGCACTCATCCCGGCGGCCTCGATTCGCTCCACGATGGCGGCCGTTGGAACGTATGACTACGACGGCGACGGCGTGTTGGACTACTATGACGACGACGGCGTGATGCACAAGGCCTCGCTGGAGTTCGTCGTACATCGCGACAATCTAAAGAAAGTGAACGCGGCAAAGCAGCTTGCGGACATGCTTCGCGAGTACGGGTTCACGGTAGTGTTGCGAGAGTTGAGTTGGTCGGATTACTCGACCGCAGTTAAAGAGGGGCGGTTCGACCTATTCTATGGATCGGTGCAGATTTCCGCAAACTTCAATCTGATGCCGCTGTTTGACGATAAGGGTGCGGCGCGATCGGTGTCGTATAACTCGACGCTTGACCTAATGGCTACGGAATTCCTTGCCGCTTCGCCCGGAGAGATGAAACAGACGGCCGCATTCCTCCTGCTTACCGAGTTTTGCGATTACCTGCCGTTCACGCCCGTCGTATTCGAAAGCGGAGCCTTATTGACGAACCGAGGAGTCGTCACGGGTGCGAACCCGACTCAGTATAACGCGTTCAATGACTTTACACAGTGGAAAATAAACTTCGGGGGGTAAATCTATGAGCACTCTGCATCCGAAAATCAAGATCTGGCTGGCAAAAGACGACACCGGCTTCTTCGGACCGGGTACGTTGAAACTTCTGAAGCAGACGGCGAAGTTGCAGTCGCTGAAAGCCGCGTGCGCTTGTATGGGGATGAGTTATTCCAAAGGCTGGAAGATCATCACGAACATAGAGCGTGAGCTTGGATTCGCGGTATTGAAGCGTCGGCAAGGCGGACGCTTCGGCGGCGGCTGCGTTCCAACCGCTGAGGGCGAGGCGATGATGGAGCGTTACGAGGCGTTCGCGGAACATGCCGCGAAGTTGGTTAGTGACGCATTCACAGAGTTCTTCGGGACATAGCGGACGACCGCGCTATATCTTGCGTGCGGAGCAAATGTACTTTACGCCGCTTTCAATCGCGATTGCTGCCCAGAACGGCAGTAATCCGATGAACGAGAGAATCACGCCGGCGGTCTTGAATCCAAGTTGCACCGCGAAGTTGAGGTTCGACGCGTCGCGTATCTGCCGCGACAACTTGTGAGCGTCTGCGATACGTGCGGGGTTAGAGTTGAAGACGGTCAGCTCCGGCATGGAGTCCGCCGACGCGTTCAGTAACTCTGGGCCGGGTTCGGTCATCTTGATTCCGGCTCCTGAAGCGTCAAGCAATCGCTTGTCACTTCCGGCGTAGCCTGTGCGAGGTTCTGAAACCAGGTGCAGCTTGCTTTCGTACGAGCGGCTTGGATAGCATTTATCGAACCCGAGCGACCTTGCGGCGGCTTTCCCGGTAATCTCATCCTCGTCCGTGAACATAATCGTACGGATGTCGGACGACTGGAACTGGTACACGACGTCGGACGCGCCCTCGCGAAGCGTGCTTGCAAGTAGGATTCGACCTGCGTAGCGACTGTTGACGGCGATGTAAAGGATGTCGGGATCGAGCGAGTCATCGCCGGTCTCGACTTTCAGCTCGTCCATAAGCATCCGTCCGCCAACAGCGACAAGGTTATCCTTGATTTCGACGATGACGCCGTCGAGTCCCTCGCTGTAGCGCGATATGACGCGTTCATCGACTCGGCCGCCGTACGCCGTGAGCAGCGCCTGCGTATAGTGGGAGTTGTAGCGGCATCCACCGAACGCCGTCGCGGCC
>JAITGH010000067.1 GCA_031280855.1 Oscillospiraceae bacterium
CTACCCTTGTCAAGCACTTTTTTTAATATTTCTGATAATTTTCGTTAGAATATCGAACGCATGATCACCACCGCCGCCATTACAAGGTGAAACAGTAACGCCCGAGTTGGAGACGCCGCCGCAAACGCGCCCGTATAGCACAAGAAAAACATCGCGAACGCGCCGATAATCGAACTTAGCGCACTCAGCATCGAGCTGAACCTTGCGCGGTTGTATAGCCACTTCCCCGCCTCCGCCACATCGGCGAACGTGCTGAGACTATCCTGCGACATCAGCGCCGACGGCTTCGCCTTGATCGCGCTCTCGTCTGATAATGTGTACCGCTCCCCGTACGGCGGGAACTCCAGGTTCATCAGGTCAAGCTTAAACTTACTGCGAAGCATCGTTGGAGTTATATTCACGTCTCGGGTCGCCAGCATCGGGTTGACGTTGAACTTCGACATCCTAAGCAAGGCGCGCTGAACCTTCTCAGACGGCGAGTATTGCATAATGAACACCCCGGCGGCAAACCCGTTGATCGCAAGGAACACCGCACCGCCGATCTTCGTCGGCACATCCTCCAATGGAACGTTCATCAGCCGCATGAACGCCTCACTGCCGAAGCAAACCTTGTCACCGCCGATCACCGCGATCGCTCCGCCGCCGTCGTGCACTTCAAAGTTCCGGATCTCCGCCGGCTCCATCCCGTACTCGTTCAACAGATCGCGGAAGATCTTGACGAGCCCGGATCCGGAGTACATGATCATCGACGCGGTGTACAGCACGACTTGCTCCGCCGAGAACTTCTGCGCGACCTTGAAACTGCTTAGCCTCAACGCATTCATCTTAAACAGGTCGCCGTCTTTGACGACAAGCCCGATCGCGCCCGCTATGTCCGACGCACCCTCCCACGCCGCAAGCGCGATGTCGTTCGACGCCAAATGCTTCACCGTAAGGTTAAACGGTAAGTTAAACGCAAGCAGCGGTCCGAACGCCGACGCGCCGCACGTTATCGCCGCCCAGATCCGGGCAAACGCATCCGGCTTCCCCATCGAGATCGCGGACAGCGCGGCAAGCAGCGGAGCCGCAATCATCAGCAACGGCGCGATCCGCCCGAACGTCGTCTCCGAGCAGTCGCTGCGAGTCGCCTTGTGCAGGAATCCGTCCGGCGAACTGATCGACTTGCTTAAGACGATGCCGTTGTCAACCTTCTCCCATTCTGCGAAGATCGCAACTGCCCTACCCTTCTCATTCAAGGGTGCAATCGTCTTCAACATACGGTTGTACGCGCTTTTACCCAACCGTGTACCGTACATCGCGAACAGCAGCATCACGGACACCGTCAGACTATACGGCGTACCGTATATAACCTCGCCGCGCAGTATACACTGAATCGCGTCCGCGAACGTTGCTATACTTGCGATAACTGTCAGTGACTCCGTACCCGGCTTGAACTTCAGGATATCATAAACTCCCGTTACGATTACGTCGATTCCGATCAGCGTGACCAGCAGCTGCCCGAAGGTAAGCATCATGGTCAACAGCAGCTGATCCTCCTTCATCGTGGACGGCAGTCCGCCGCCAAGCGATGCGGCAATCGTGAAGTAGCCCATAATCAGGCATACGACCAACACGGCATAAGTTCGAATACGAAGACTGTCCGCTCTCGCGGCATAACGGTAGTAGACGTCGTCGGCGGTAAGCTTTGTATCGTCCTCAATCGGCATGGCGGGCTCAACAGGCTTACTTCGCTCCGCCGCGAGTTTTTCGATACGCTTACCCTCCTCGATCGCCTGTTCAATAATCGGCCCGAGCCGCTTCGTGGTGTCGACGCTCTCCTCCGTCTTCGTAGAGTAGAACGCCTCGAATAGGTACTTCGCGTCATCCTCCGCAGTCTGACGGTGTTGCGCGATCGCCGTCTCTCGCGCCATCTTACGGCGCTCGCGGCGACGCTCGAGCCGTTGCTGTTCAGCGGTAACGCGTCCGATGTAGTCGCCCTTTCGACCGCTTGCCGCGGGAGTGTTAAGCAATCGCTTGTGGATGATATCGCCGCTGCGGAAGTGCCGTTCAACAATCGGCTCCGCGATAACGGGCTTCGCGGGACGATGAGTAACGATCGTCCCGAACTCTTTTTCGACGTTGCTGAGGATTGACTGCGCAAGATCCGACTTTGTCGGGTTTGCGGGAAGCGTGAAAACCTCCGGAGGCGGCTCCTGCCGCTTGATCCGAGGGCGCATGACGTTCGCAAGCTCCTCCGCTGACAGGACGACTCTGGGCTCAGGCGCACTCACTGCTGAACCCGCCGTTTTGGTAGGCTCAAGCTCAGCCGGCAAGAAATCCGGCTGCGCAATCTCCTCCAATATGTCGGCTATGTTAAAATCATCCATAAGCTTCGGCAATCAATGTGCACGATGTAAAGTATTATTGGTTTACTGCTTAAGACTACGCTGACGCGCAGTCTCGTACAGTAGGATCGCGGCCGCGTTCGAGGCGTTAAGTGATTCGACTTTACCGAACATCGGGATACGGACAAGGTAGTCGCAATTCTCCGCAACCAATCGACCCAGCCCCTCACCCTCCGACCCGACGACGAACGCGATCGGCGGCGTAAAGTCGCGCTCCCATAGTGTCGAGCCGCTGCCGCTATCGGCTCCGCACACCCAGACGCCCGCAGACTTAAGTTCCCTGATCGCCGCGCTGATATTCGCCACCCTCGCGACCGCGATATGGCTAATCGCTCCGGCGGAGCTCTTCTCCACGACCGCGCTGGAGAATCCGGCGCTGCGACGCTTCGGAATCACCACACCATGCGCGCCGGAACCTTCCGCCGACCGCATAATCGCCCCGAGGTTATGCGGATCGCTGATCTCGTCGCAGATCACCAATAACGGCGGCTCCCCACGCTCCGACGCGATCGCAAGGATCTCCGCAATCGTCGAGTAGCTATACTCCGACGCGACCGCGATCACGCCTTGATGTGCGCCGGTCTCGCTCATTTGGTCGAGCTTACGGCGGTCAACGTCGGAAATCACGGCTCCGGCGGACTTCGCCAACGCGATTATGCGACCCATCGAGCGATCCTTATCGCCGCCGGAGGCGACGTACACGCGGTCGATCGTGCGGCCTGCGCGAATCGCCTCCAGCACCGCGTTGCGCCCCTCTATTTTCGTAGTGCTCGACTCTGTCATAGGTACTTCCGAAGCGCGTCCGCGCGATCCGTACGCTCCCACGGCAACTCAATATCCAAACGTCCGAAATGCCCGTACGCGGCGGTCTTACGGTAGATCGGGCGCCGCAGATTGAGCGTCTCGATTATCTTCGCGGGACGCAAGTCGAACTCCGCCCGAACGATCTCGGCAAGCCGCTCGTCGGACAGCTTCCCGGTACCGTAAGAATCGACGAGCACGCTTACCGGGCTTGCGACGCCGATCGCGTACGCGACCTCGATCTGGACGCGCCGCGCAAGTCCTGCGGCGACGATGTTCTTTGCGATAAACCGCGCCATATACGCCGCGCTGCGGTCGACCTTCGTCGGGTCTTTGCCGGAGAACGCTCCGCCGCCGTGAGCGGCGACTCCACCGTACGTGTCAACGATTATCTTGCGCCCGGTCAAGCCGCTGTCGCCTACCGGTCCGCCGATTACGAAGCGTCCCGTCGGATTGATCAGGTACTTCGTATTCGCGTCGAGCAATCCCGTCGGCAGTGCCGCCTTGATGACATGCTCGATAATCGCGGAACGCAAGTCCTCCAAGCTTATATCCGGATCGTGCTGAGTCGAGACGACGACCGTGTCAATGCGCTGAACCTCGCCGTTCTCCCCGTACTGAACGCTTACCTGAGACTTGCCGTCAGGGCGTACCCACGGCAGGATTCCGGATTTACGCACCTCCGCAAGCCGTCGGCTGAGCGTGTGCGCATACGCGATTGACGCGGGCATAAGCTCCGGCGTCTCATCGCAGGCGAAGCCGAACATCATGCCCTGATCGCCCGCGCCGATCAGATCCGCATTATCGGCACTTCCGCGTTCGCGGCTCTCGATTGCCGCATTGACGCCCTGAGCGATGTCCGGGCTTTGCTCGTCAATCGTGACGATAACGGCGCAGTTGCGAGCGGCAAAGCCGTACTCCGGCTTGGTATAGCCGATCTCTTCAATGGTGCGCCTCGCGACGCCCGCTATGTCAACGTAGCACGCGGAGCTGATCTCTCCCATCACCAGTACAAGCCCGGTGGTGCATATGCACTCGCAAGCTACGTGCGCATTCGGATCCTGCGACATGAACTCGTCAAGGATCGCGTCGGAGATCTGGTCGCAAATCTTGTCCGGATGCCCCTCCGTGACCGATTCTGATGTAAATATCCGCATAGTTTATATCTCCTAACCTTTAGTGTCAACCGTTGAGGATGGCCTCGGCCGCCTCGTTATCCGCAACGCGAAGCACGGCGGTAACCTGCCCCGTCTCCGGACCCGCGAACGCATAGCTGTACTCTATGTTTACTTTCGCGTCGCTCAATTTCTTCAGCGCCTTGTGGAACGCGCCGGGCACGTCTTCAATCTGAAGCCCGAGCAAATCAGAGACGTTAACGGTATACCCGTTCCCTCTCAGCCATTGCACCGCCTTGTCAGTATCGTCCACAATCATTCGGATTATGCCGAAATCTGTGGTATCGGCGACGGTGAATGCTCGTACGTTCACTCTGGCTTCGAGTAACACGCCC
>JAITGH010000107.1 GCA_031280855.1 Oscillospiraceae bacterium
GGAGTTGCATATCGCCACGCTTGCCCCGAACGCGGAGCTTAATATGGAGCTTACGTTCAATCACGGGCGCGGGTACGTCAGTGCGGAGAATAACAAGCCCGAGTCAACCATAATCGGCTTGATCCCGGTTGACTCGATCTACACTCCCGTAATCAAGGTTAACTATAACGTTGAGAATACTCGAGTTGGAAGCTCGACAGACTTCGACAAACTCACGATGGAGATCAAGACCGACGGAACGCTGACCGCCAAGGAGGCGCTGTCGACGTCCGCCGATATTTTGGTTAATCACTTTGCACTTTTCACCGAGATGGGCGCGGTACGCGGAGCGCCGGTTAATGTCGTCGGGCTGAAGCAAGACCCGGGGCAATCGAATCTGCTTACCATGACGATCGAGGAACTCGACCTTAGCGTTCGCAGTTTCAATTGTCTGAAGCGTGCGAACATCAACACGGTTGCCGACCTCATCTGCAAGACTGAGGACGAGATGATCAAGGTTCGCAATCTCGGGCGCAAATCGCTTGTTGAGGTCATCAATAAGCTTACCATGCTTGGGCTGTCGCTTGCCAACGCTGAATCTTAGCGCCCCGTGCGGTCGGGCGAGTTCGCAGCGGAAAAATTGGACGGATGAGGCTCCGTCCGTTCAAAAAGGAGGAAACAGATATGACAGGAGCGCGGAAACTCGGCAAAACCTCGGATCAACGCCGAGCGATGCTGAGGCAGTTGGTAACGGACCTGCTGCAACATGAGAAGATCACTACCACAGTCACTCGTGCGAAGGAGGTTCGCCCCATCGCCGAGAAAATGATCACGCTTGGCAAGAAGAATACGCTCGCCAGTCGCAGATTGGCGCTTAGCTACATCACTCGAGAGGAAACCGTTGTGAAGGTCTTCAGCGAGATCGCACCGAAATATGCGGAGCGAAACGGCGGTTATACCCGCATCGTACGGATCGGACCGAGACGCGGCGACGCCGCTGAACTCGCAGTCATAGAGTTGGTTTAGTCGGGTCACAAGGTATGCGTAGGCAGGGTGCAGGAGGCAGGGGCGCAACCCTTACGTCTCTCTCCGGCACCTTGCCTACTGCGTCAGAACCGCCTCGATTGCGATCGCGAACTGACGCGCCGCCGCAACGGCTTCTTCAATCGTATCGCCGCATGAGCCGACCTCCAGCAATAGATACCCGGGCGAGAGCTGCTCGTTAAACCGTTGTCCGGAGATGCATAGCGGGCGCATCAAGCCCGGTGAGGAGCTGTCCGCCTCACGTTGCAGTGCGAGTGCGAAGCTCAGATTCTCCGTCCAGCGGGGATGGCTGAGTCCCTTTTCGCCGTTGGTTACGATTGTCATTACTTGGGAGATACTTCTGGAATCGCCGGATTGCCATGCCGTGCGGTACTGTGAACCGTCAGGCAGTTCGACGGCGTCGCGATGGATATCGAACACGACTTGGATCGTCGGGTAGTCCTCAAGCCATTGCGCGACGGCACGGGCGCTGCGCTCGTACGAGCCGGAGTACGATGGGTAGTCGTAGATATTGCGATCGTGCAAGACGTTGAACCCGCGATTTTGAAGCTCTGTGGTCAACGCGTCGCCTACGCGCACGATGTTCAGCGACTTGTCAAGCGTGCGGAATCCCTCGACGCCGGCGAACGCCTCGGAGCCATGCGTATGAACGATGAGAATCTGCGGCTGATCCGGAACCGGCGCGATTACGGGCGCGGAGCGTAGCAGCGCGGCAATGTCAGGCTCGATGGACGTTTGATTCACGATCTGCGGCATGTACGACTCCGGCAGTTTCGTTGGTGAGGTACTTGCCGATCCGGGCGTAGGCTCGGCAGCGATTCCGGGCGACGCGCTCGGCGGCTCACGGTCGGAGTTCAGCAGGGCGACTCCGCCGGACGGCTCCGGCAACGCGTATACGCCGGGGTTGAGCTGCAATGACAGCGGTTCCGGCGTGGTCGATGCGGCAGGCGGCGCGATGGGCGGCTCGGATCCCTCAAGGGTCAGGCTTGAGCCGAGCTCAAGCTCGACGAGGTGCGTCAGCACGTGCTCCGGAATCGTTGCGCTGATCGCGCCGCTCGCCAGGCCCGCGCATAGCTTCACTATTACCACTGCGGCCATCAGTATTGAGATCTTGCTTGCCAATCGTTTCATTAGAGTCCCCCCAATCGCATATACAATAGTGTATGCAACAGAGGCGGAAGTAAATACCAGAAAGAGAGTGATTGATGCGATGTACAGCATAGCAATTGACGGAACGGCAAGCGCGGGCAAGAGTACGCTTGCGCGGAGTCTTGCGCGGCGGCTTGGATACGTGTATGTGGATACGGGAGCAATCTATCGCTCAGTCGGTCTGGCGTGCGAGCGCGCCGGAGTCGCCGCGCTTGATGAGGCGGCGATTTGCAAGACGGTGTTGCCGACATTGTGGATAACGCTCGAGTCTACCGCAGATGGTGCGCAGATTACGCGATTGAACGGTGAGGACGTCTCCACGCAGATCCGGCGCGACGCGGTGTCGAGACTTGCGATGGAGGTCTCCGGGCTTGCCTCCGTGCGAGACTTCTTGCTGGAGCTTCAGCGCGAGTTCGCTCGAACGTACGATGTCGTCATGGAGGGGCGCGACATCGGTACGGTAGTCCTGCCCGATGCGACCGTCAAGATCTACTTGACGGCGAATCCGCAGGTTCGCGCTATGCGCCGAACTCTCGAGCTTGAACGGCGCGGTGAGCCGAAGCCGTATGATGAGGTTCTATCCGCACTTGAGGAGCGTGACGCGAATAACACGGATCGCGCGATTGCGCCGTTGCGCGTTGCCGATGGTGCGATCGTGTTGGACACGTCTGAACTATCGGAGTCGGGCGCGCTGGAGGCTGCGCTTGCGATCGTTCGGCGCGTGATTGGTTGACGTACGATGGAGAAACGCAGATTCTGGTATAAGGTGTATCACGCGGCGGTGAGCGCGTTCGCGCATTTGTTCTATCGCTTCAAAGTTACCGGGCTGGAGCGGCTGCCGGACGGCGCGTGCGTGATATGCAGCAATCACTCGTCGAACTGGGACGTGGTATTCTTGACGGTCGCGATCGGCAGGACGACGCCGCTAATCTTCACGCCGAAGCGCTCGATGCTTCGCGTTCCGATTCTCGGACGCATGATGACGCTGATTGGAGTCGTGTGGATCGATCGGGATAACCCGTCGGATATTGCTCCGCTGCGAAGCCTTTTGCGATACCTTGGCGAGGGCGAGAAGGTCGTGATGTTCCCGGAGGGTCGGAGAATGAAAGCGGGCGAGTCTGAATCCGCGAAGACCGGCGCGATAATGCTGGCGTCACGCTCCGCCGCTCCGCTTGTGCCTGTGCATATCCCGGCGCGGAAGCGAGCGTTCTCACGCATTACTATCTCGATCGGTGAGCCATTCACGATCGCGGTGCACGGCTCCGCAGAGCGTCGTGCGCGGGCTGAGGAGCTGATGGTACGCATCAGAGAACTGGAGCCGGTCTAGCATCTTAGAATCGGAGGTCAATGCGCGTGTTTGAGATAGCGGTAAACTCGACTACATACGGAATAGTATACATAGCGGCGATAAGTGCGATTGCGGTCGCACTGACGGCGTATGACAAGCGAGCGGCGCGGTTAGGGCGTTGGCGGGTGAGCGAACTGATGCTGATGTTTGCGGCGTTGGTGGGCGGCTCGGCGGCGATGTTCGTGTCGATGCTTGCGATACGGCACAAGACTCGGCATAGGAAGTTCATGGTTGGCTTGCCGATTATCATTGCGGCGCAAGTCGCGCTGGTGCTGTTTGTGTTTGACTCGAGGTTGACGGTTGGGCGAATCGAGATAGCGAGCGCGAAGATTGCGAGCCCCGTTACGCTGGTGCTGGTCGCCGATTATCACGCGTGCAATTACGGAGAGGGTCAGCGCGAGCTCATCGAGGCTATAGACGCAGAGCGTCCCGATGCGGTGTTGCTGGCGGGCGATATGTTCGACGATAAGCTTACCCCGAAGCGCACGGAGGAGCTTCTGCAAGCGCTTTCCGCACGGTACAAGTGCTACTTCGTCTTGGGAAACCACGATGTATGCGAGTACCGGTACAAGGGCAACATGGAGATTATTCGCGCAAGCGGCATCACTATGCTTGAAGGCACGTCAGAGATCCTGCGTGTCGGGGAGTCGGAGATCCGGATAAGCGGACTCAGCGACCCGAACGTCGACTATTGGCATTCGGGCAAGTATGAGCGTGAGCTAAAGCAACTTAGCGCGACGGTGGACAGCTCGATATTCTCGCTTCTGCTGGTGCATCGCCCGGATCGGATAGAGGACGAGTATTTGCCGCTGTCGCCGGATTTAGTCGCCGCCGGACACGCTCACGGTGGGCAGGGGCGCATACCGTTTATACTGGAGAACGGGCTGTACGCGCCGGATCAGGGCTTGTTCCCGAAGTACACTACCGGGACGTACGAGTTCGGCGCGACAACGATGGTGGTCAGCCGAGGTTTGGCGCGTGAGACGACAAAGTTACCGCGAGTCTTCAACCGTCCGGAGATCGTCACGATTAGGTTAGTTCCGCAATAGAGTTTACCGGAGAGCGGATCTGAGCCGCATCGGTTACCAGCGATCCGCGCCTTCCTCGCTCGGGATGACCAGCGTCAGGGCGCGAATCGCGACTTCGATCATGTCGTCGTCAGGCTCGAACACCGTCATCTTCTGCAATGCGCGTCCCGGCCATGACAGAGCGCGGGTTAACACGTTGTCATATCGTCCGACGATGCGGTTGAACTCATAGCTGATCGCGACAACGACGGGCAATAGCGCAAGTCTGAGCGCAATGCGTATCAGTGGGTTCGACCACGTCACGACGCTGAACACCGCTATACTGACGATCATCACTACGAAGAGGAAACTGGTACCGCAGCGCGGGTGCTCACGCGGTTGAGTGCGAACGTTCTCAACGGTCAGCGGGAGTTGCTTTTCATAGCAGAAGATCGTCTTATGCTCCGCGCCGTGGTACATGTAGGTACGCCGTATGTCCGGCATACGAGAGACGAGCCCGAGGAACGAGACGAAGATCGCGATACGCAGAACGCCCTCCAGCGCGTTGCGCAGCAGGTGCGAGTCCGTAAGCCTGCTGAACAGTCCCGCGACAAGCGTCGGCAGCAGTACGAACAGCGCGATGGAGAACGCGAAGCTGAATACCGCCGTAACGGTCGTCAGGACTTTCTTGCCGCGTTCGTCTTGACCGAACTTGCGCTCGATCCACTGATCGAGCGCGGAGCTTTCGACGTTGGAGTCGTCAGAATCGTCGTCTATCATAAGGTCGGCGGCGAAGAAGATAGCGCGTACGCCGGTGGCCATGGAACTTCCGAAGTTGACGACGCCGCGGATCAGCGGCCACCCGAGGATCGGGAAGCGATCTTTGATGAGTCGGCGCGCTTCGACCTTCTCGGTAAGCTCGTCGTGAGTTCGGACGACGATAGCGTCGTGCGCGGGTCCACGCATCATGATGCCCTCGATTAGAGCTTGCCCGCCGATGGTGGTGCGGATCTTTACGGATTCTCGTGGTTTTCTCATTGATTGTTACCTTGTTTGGTGAAATCTAGCCCGACGACGAAGGCTTGTTTGCCGTGAGATTACGTTTAACCGCAGCCTTGCGAGTCGGCGAAGCTCTGACTACCGGCAGCTCCGGCCTTCATTTGCAAAACGTCAATTTCTGCCGAAGTCCGTCGACAACGATGTCGGCGGTTATCATACCGTTTGCGTCTACGCTTCGCTCGCAGGAGCAGTTAGAGCCGGTCAGATGCTCCGCGATGATCGCGTCGATTCCCGCGTCGTCAAGCTCCAGTTCCTCGAAGAAGACGTCGCGCATTTGGTTGTTGGAGCAGCTGTTGAAGATCTCTCGCGTGAATTCATAAGTTTGTTTCATAATAGTAGATAGTAGTTAGGTGGTAGGAAGTAGGGGACGAGGGTTACGGAGCGCTTGCGCGGAGGCGTCCCCTATCTTCCGGAAGCTGACAGCTAGTCGGTGCCTCGGCGTTCGACCTTTGTCACGCCTTGAACGTGCTGGAGCTTCGTGCTGACGGTTGCGGCCTCTTCTGCGGAGTGCGCCTTGATAGTAATGAAGACGGACGCGTTGACGGGGTTACGGGTCTGAGCGTTAAGTTCGTCCACGCTGACTTTTGCGGAGTTCAACGCTCCCATGATGTCGATGATCAGATTCTTCCGATTCTGCGCAAGGACGTAGAATCCGACAAGGTATGTGTCCTTCTCCGTATTCCCCCAAGAGACGTTGATCCAGCGTTCCGGGTTAAGCCCCTTGACCAGCGCGGTGCGATAGTTGTCGCAATCCGCACGATGTACTGAGATCCCATGCCCGAGCGTAATGAACCCCACGATATCGTCGCCCGGGATCGGGCTGCAACATCGCGCGAACTTGACTTCGCAATCCGGCAAGCCGTCAACCAGCACTCCGGAGTGTGAGTTCACCGGAAGACGCGGTACCGAGTGCACGATTTGGGTGAAGTCGATCGCACGCTCCGTTTCAGGTTCCCGAGTTATGCGGATCATCTCGTCGCGAATCCGGTGTACGCATTGCGACGCGCTTCGGCTTCGTATCCCTATCGAGGCGAACATATCCTCCGGTGACCGGAACGAAAGCTTCTGCAACGCCTCTTCTAACGCGCCGCTTTTTATGACTTCCGTCATGGTAAGCTTTGCTCGGCGAAGTTCATCGTCGAAGGACGACTTGCCAAGCGCGACCGTTTCAGCGCGGCGTTCTTTCTTGAACCACTGCCGAATCTTACCGCGAGCTTCACTGCTGCGTACGATTTCCAGCCAATCCAGCGACGGACCTCGCGTCGAGTTCGACGTCAGGATCTCCACGATGCCGCCGCTTTCCAGCTTGCTGTCGATCGGGATGATTCGCCCGTTCAGCTTCGCACCGGATATGTGGTTGCCAATGTCGGAGTGCAGCCGATACGCAAAGTCGATCGGCGTAGCTCCTGCCGGAAGCGTTACCACTTTACCCTTCGGAGTGAACACCATAACCTCGTCGGAGAATAGCTCTGACTTCAGGTCGCGCCGGAACTCTTCCGGGTCGAGCCCCTCCTGCCGGTTCAGCATATCGCGAATCCACGCGTACTGGTTCTCATCGGAGGTCTTGACGCCGTCGTCGCCGCCCTTCTTGTACTTCCAGTGCGCGGCGACGCCATACTCCGCTTCCTCGTGCATTTCCCTCGTACGGATCTGGATCTCGAACAAGATCCCGTCATGCCCGAGGTACGTGTTGTGGATGCTTTTGTATCCGTTCGGCTTCGGACTGGCGATGTAGTTCTTCATCTTACCGGGTACGGGCTGGAACGTCGAGTCCAATGCGCCAAGCACGTGATAGCACTCCCCGATCGTGGAAACGATAACGCGGAACGCGCACAGATCGTGAACCTCATTCAATCCCTTGTTCTGGCTGTACATCTTCCGATAGATGCTGTACTTATGCTTAAGCCGAGATTGAACTTCAGCCTCGACGCCCTCCTCGCGGAGCTTACCCTCGATTACGCAGCGATTGGTGTCGAGGAAGTTCTGCAAGTACGCGCTGTTCGTTTCCAAGAACTCTTGAATCTCCACGCACGCATCGGGGTCGAGGTACTGGATTGCGCGATCCTCCAGTTCCCACTTGACTTTCTGCATACCGAGCCGATGCGCGATAGGCGCGTAGATCTCGATCGTCTCGGCGGACTTGCTGCGCTGTTTTGGACCTGATTTGTAATCGAGCGTACGCAGATTGTGCAAGCGGTCGGCAAGCTTGATGAACATGACGCGAACGTCTTTAGCTGTCGCAAGCAGAGTCTTGCGGATGTTCTCCATCTGCTCCTCATCCTTGGATGAGTACTCGA
>JAITGH010000014.1 GCA_031280855.1 Oscillospiraceae bacterium
ACCAGCGCGGGCGAGAGCTCGCCGGATTTCACGAGCTCACAAATCCGTATCAGCGCGGTTGGAGCGTTGCCGATCGCCAAGATCGGTTTCCCGTCGAGCCTCGCGGCTTTATCGACAGCCGCAGACGCTCGAGTAGTGCCGTTCGCGGCGGCAAGTTCCGCAACGTCCGCGTCGGCGATGTAGCAACTTGCGGAACTGTTAAGCTTAGCCAGCGCGGGCTTGTTGATCCCCGCCATCGCCATCGTTGTGTCAGTTACTACCGTTACGCCGTTGCGGAACGCGGTCTCCGCCGCTTCAAGCGCGTCGTCGGAGAAGTACAGCGAGTCCGCGTACTCGAAATCCGCAGTAGTGTGAATCACGCGCATGACGATCGGCGCGAGCTTAGGGTCGAGCGGCCGCGCAAGCTCCGAGCGGATAATCTCGAAGCTGCGGCGTTCGATGTCCTTCGGTAAAACGTGCTCTGGTTTCATACGCCCTCCTCCAGTATGCGATAGATTAGCCGCATGTCGAGCGCCTCGCGAACTCCGTGCGCCAGTAGGTTATACTGCTGCTCCTTATAGCTGTGCAGGTCGAACGCCTCACCGTCCAGCGTTACGCCTTTCGCGGAGGCGAGCGCGGTTAGCACGGCAGTGCGGCACTCCGCGCTATCGAAGAATCCGTGCAGGTACGTACCGTAGATGTTGCCGAGTCTGCAGCCGTCAAGTTCGCCGTTACTCAGCCGCAGGAGCGGCTTCGCGCCCTCACCGAGAGTCGTTACGCCCATGTGGATCTCATAGCCCTCAAGGTTTACGCCGGTGAGCGCGGCAAGTGAGCCGCCCGACTCCAACGCCGTAGCGGTGACGCGGGTGCGATGTTTCTCGGTTACGAACTCCGTAGTTATCGGCAATAAGCCCATGCCGTGGATCGAGCCTCCGACCTCCGCGCCCTCCATGTCGCGGATCTCTCGCCCGAGCATCTGATAGCCTCCGCAAATCCCGAGTATAGTCTTACCTTGAGAGGAATAACGCTTGATGACAGCCTCAAGCCCCGATTCACGCAGTCGCAGCAGATCGCCAATCGTATTCTTCGTGCCGGGTATGATCAGCAAGTCCGGGTCTCCAACGTCGTACGGCTCACGCACGTACCGCACCCCGACTCCGGGCGTAGCCTCCAGCGCGGCGAAGTCCGTGAAGTTCGAGATATGCGGGAGATAGATTACCGCGACGTCCAGCTTCGCGCCGCTCATACGACGCGTCATGCGCTCCGATAGGCTGTCCTCATCGTCGATGTCTACGTTCAGGTACGGCACGACTCCCGCGACGGGGACTCCGCAAATCTCCTCGAGGATTCGGATCCCGTCGTCGAAAAGCGTTATGTCTCCGCGAAACTTGTTAACGATCAGGGCTTTGACCATCTCGCGCTCACTGTCCGGCAGTAGCTTGACGGTACCGTAAAGCTGAGCGAAGACGCCGCCGCGATCTATGTCGCCGACGAGCACGACGGGAGCGTTCGCCATCTTCGCCATGCCCATGTTCACGAAGTCGTCGGAGTTCAGGTTCAACTCCGCAGGACTGCCCGCACCCTCCAGCACGATTACGTCGTACTCGGACGCGAGCGACTCGTACGCCTCGAGGATCCGCGGCTTCAACGCCGCTTTCATCTGATAGTAGTTCCTCGCGCTGATCGTGTCCAGAACTTCGCCGTTTACGATAACTTGCGAGCCGCTGTCGCGTACGGGCTTCAGCAGAACCGGGTTCATGCGGACGTCCGGCTCTACGCCCGCCGCTTCGGCTTGCACGACTTGCGCTCGCCCCATCTCCAGCCCGGCGCGAGTGATGAACGAGTTCAGCGCCATGTTCTGGCTTTTGAACGGCGCGACGCGATAGCCGTCTTGCTTGAAGATTCGGCACAGCGCGGCCGTGAGGATGCTCTTGCCCGCGTTCGACATCGTGCCCTGCACCATGATTGATTTCGCTTTCATTTCAGTACCTCGGATATAGTGTTGATTAGCGTCTCGTTCTCTTCGCGCAGTTTAACCGCGACTCGCAGGTAGTGCTCATCAAGCCCGGAGAAGTTCGAGCAATCGCGGACGAGTATCCCTCGCGTACGCAAAGGCTTGTAAAGCGGAATCTCGCTCCGTGCGAGTATGAAGTTAGCCGCGCCGGGCTCGACCGCAAGTTCGAGCCGCGTTAGCTCGGACGCTAGGAACGCACGCTCACGCCGCACCAGTTCTTGCGTGCGCTCGAGCCATCGCGGCTCCGTGAGCGCGGCGAGTCCCGCGATTTGCGCGGGTACGGATACGCTCCACTCCGCGCCGTACTCCGCGATTCGATTCAGCAGCGACTCGTCGGAGCACATGAGGTAGCCGAGCCGCAGTCCCGCCATCGCGTAAGTCTTGGTGAACGCGTTCAGGATCAGCAGATTCGGGAACCGGTCAAGGCTCGACCGCATCGACGGCGCGGTGGTGAAGTCGATGAAGCACTCGTCAAGCACAACGATCACGCCGAGTTCAAGCAATGCGGTGATTCGCTCCGGCGGCAGTAACGCGCCCGTAGGATTGTTCGGATTGCATAGGAACGCGAGCTCGCACTCGGACGCGGAGCGAACGATCTCGCCGCCGAATAGGCGTACGCAGCGCCCGTACTCCGAGAAAGTCGGCTCGAGCGTGTATACACGCTTTGGGCGGAGCGCGGCGCAGACTCGCATGATCAGGTCGCTCGCGCCGTTACCGAATATCAGCCGATTCGGCGGCAGATTCAGACGCTCCGAAAGCGCGGTTTTGAGTGCGTCGCACCGCGTATCCGGGTAGCGTTCAAATTCCGTGAGGTTCGCAAGGAGCGCGTCGCGCACGCGCTGCGGCATTCCAAGCGGATTCGTGTTAACCGAGAAGTCGAGCGCTATACCTTCGCGGATTCCGCCGCCGTGCTCATAGCGTTGCAATGACATAGTATGCACCTCGAATCAGCACCGCAAGCGCAAGCATTTGTATCGCGGCGAGTGTAAGCATGGCGTGAGCCCGCAGGATGTCCCGAGGCTCGACGGGACGCATTGCGTCGCCTATGTACGGTTTCTCAAGAGTCTTGCCGAAGTACGAGGCCGATCCCGCGAGCTGAACTCGCAGCGCGCCCGCAACTACCGACTCCGTTTGTGCGGAGTTTGGCGAGGCGTGGTTACGGCGGTCGCGCCGTCGGATTCGAGCCGCGTTACCTGAGTCAAGCCCGAGAATTCCGGCCGCCGCAATCATCAGCATCGCGCATAGCCGCGACGGCAGGAAGTTCAGCGCATCGTCGAGCCTCGCGGCGAATCGTCCGAAGTCGAGGTAACGCTCGTTCTTGTAGCCGATCATGGAGTCCATCGTATTCGCGGCTTTGTAGAAGCAGCCGAGCGCGGCTCCGCCGATCGCCATGAACATCAGCGGCGCGGCGACTCCGTCGGAGGTGTTCTCCGCGATTGTCTCTACGGCGGCGCGAGTAACTCCCGCCGAGTCAAGCGCATCCGTATCGCGTCCGACGATTCGGGAGACTGCGTAACGCGCACCCTCGAGGTCGCCGCGCTCCAGCGCGGTGTAGACGCGGCGGCTCTCACTCTTCAACGACTTGACCGCGATGCATTGCCAGCATAGTAAAGCCTCCAGCGTCATGTACGCCCACGGGCTCAGCGTCCACGCCGCCCATAGCAATAGCGCGGGTATCGCGGTACAGATTACAAGCACTGCGGCGGCGAGTATCGCGCCTCCTACGCGCTTGTTGTTAAGCGGGTAGAGCAGTCGCTCCAACGCGGAGATTAACGCCCCGAACGCTCGCACGAGATGCGGCCAGCCCTGAGGGTCGCCAAGTACCGCGTCCAGCGCAAAGCCTGCGCACAGTGCGATCGTCGAGCTTATCACATAGTTAACCAACTGATTTAGTCGCCTTTCTCAGAAAGTTCACTGCGAATCGCCGATTCGCGGGCAGGTACAAGTGCGGGAATCCCGCGTACAGCGTCGATGTCGCGTGAATGCACCTCCAATTGCGGGAGCTGTACGGCTTATCGGCGCGGAACGCGTCGCCGTTGTCGCTGCTGTCGAAGTAGTGGAACTCGTGGGAGCGGATCGAGTCACCGGACTCACACAGCAAGTTATCGCGCTGCGCGGTCAGCGTGACGTAGCCGAAGCGTTGCAGTTTGGGAGTGCGGAACGCGTCCGCGTCGATCGCTCCGACCATCGGGACTCCGTCCAGAGTGCGGTGCAGGTACAAGAAGCCTCCGCACTCCGCGATTGTCGGGAGACCGCCGGTAATCGCGTCTCGCACTGCGGACAGCATCGGCGCGTTCGCGCTTAGTTTCGCCGCATACAGCTCCGGATAGCCTCCGCACAGGTACAACCCTTGAACGCCGGGCGGTAAACTCTCGTCATTAAGCGGACTGAAGTAGCAAAGCTCCGCGCCGAGTTCTTCCAGCAATTCGAGGTTCTCACGGTAGGTGAAGCAGAACGCGGGATCGCGGGCTACGGCGTTCTTTGCCACGGGTGTAGCCGCTGCGGCCGGACTCGCCGGAGCGGTCTGCGCCGCAAGCGATAGCATTGCGTCAAGCTCGAGTGAAGACTCCGCGAGTTCTCCCAGCCGTCGCAACCGCGCTTGGACGTCGCTTAGCTCCGATGGAGTGATCAGCCCCAAGTGACGGCTCTCGATTGCCGGCTGCGGATCCGGCGGCATGTATCCGAGCGGCGCGACGCCTTCGCGAAGCGCGAGCTCGCGAAGTCCCGTGTACAGCGCGTCCGAGCAATGGTTGAAGATCACGCCCGCAATACGGCTGTCCTCGCGATAGCCCTTGAACCCGCGCAGAATCGCGCCCGCGCTTGTGTACATGCCGCGTACGCTGACGATAAGCACAACCGGCGTATCGGTAGCCGCGGCGACGTCGTATGTGGAGGCGCGTCCGTCCGCGCCGATCCCGTCGTAGTAGCCCATCACGCCCTCCGCGACTCCCACGTCCGCGTCCGCACGGAACGCGGCGCGAAGCTCGTCCGCACTGCTGAAAAACGGGTCGAGATTCCTCGACGGTACGCCGATCGCCTCGCGGTGGAACATCGGGTCGATGTAGTCGGGTCCGCACTTGAACGCCGCAACGCGAAGCCCTCGAGCTCTCAGCGCGCTCAGAATCGCGCATGTGACGGTAGTCTTACCGCAGCCGGAGTTCGTCCCGGCGATCAGGATACGCCTCACGCCGCACCTCCGCTGACTATGAATATGGGATTGTTCGCAAGCAGCATACCTGCGCGGCTCGAGAGTCTCGCTACGTTCAGCTGCACCAGCTCCGAGTGAAGCCTGTGGCGTTCGAACGCCGCGAGCGCGGCAGTCGCGCCGCGAAGCGTCACGGCGTTGCAAACGATGCGCGTGCGAGAGTTCTTCGCCAGCACGGCGTCGAAAATCGCGTCCATCCGGCCTCCGCTGCCGCCGATGAACACGGCGTCGAACGGCGGAAGTCCTGCCAGTACCGTCGCAGCGTCACCGTGCACCAACTCCACGTTGCCGACTTGGAACTTGCGGCAGTTCGCACGTATCAGCTGTATCGCGGGCGCGTTCCGCTCTACGGCGTAAACCGTGCCATTGAAGGCGGCGAGCGCCATCTCGACCGTTACGCAGCCCGTACCGGCTCCCACGTCGCAGCATATGGAGTCCGGCGCGATGCCAAGCCTCGAGAGCGCGACTGCTCGTACCTCCGACTTCGTCGCGGGTACGTCGCCGCGAGTGAACTCATCGTCCGGGATTCCGGTTCGCACTCCGGCGTACGCGCCGGGGTTCTCGATTAGCAGTACGGTCAGCGAGTCCGGCTCAATGGTTGCAAGCTTCTCGACAGTCGTTGAGAACACGCGCTCCCGCGTGCCGCCGAGATTCTCGCCTATGTGAACGGTAAGCGCGGCGAAGCCGTACTCGCAAAGCTTGACGGCAAGCTCTTTGGTATTGCCGCCGGTGACGGCGAATGTGGCGCGATTGCGGCGCACCGCGTCCACGATGTTAGGGTCGCGGGAGTGACAGCTGACAAGTGCGGCGTCTTGCCATGCCAGTTGAAGCTTAGCGAAGAACGCGCTTACGGACGAGATTCCGGGCACGACCGTGACCTCCGCGATTCCGTCGAGCGACTCCAGGAGCGGCTTTGCCGCGCTGTAGAATCCCGGGTCTCCGGACACGAGTACCGCGAATCGCTCGAACGCGCTCTCGCGGATCAGCTCTGCGATGCGGGCGGCGTTGTACTCCGCGTACTTCGGCTTCGAGTATGGCTCGATCATACGGGCAGAGCCGAAGAGCGCGTCGGCGGACTCGATTGCCGCGACGGCTTCCGAAGTCAGCGAGCCGACTCCGCACCCTACGATTGCGACGCGCTTCATACGCGGTACCCTCGCGGCGTTACCAATTTGCCTGAGATAACGCGGGTTTGACTGTTCCCGATGAATACGGTGGTGAACATATCGACGGCGGTCGAGCGCAGTTCCGCCAGCGTCATAAGTGCGGAGGTTTCGCCGATTCGCCCGATGTTGCGCACGACTCCGCACGGAGTTTCGGGCGATTTGTGCTCCATCAGTATGCCGCAGGCTCGAGCAAGATAGTCGCGCCGCTTCGCGCTTGAGGGATTGTACAGCGCGATGGCGAAGTCGCCCTCGGCGGCGCAGCGCAGCCGCTTCGCGATCAGCTCCCACGGGGTAAGCAAGTCGCTCAGGCTTATTACCGCGAAGTCGTGAGTGAGCGGCGCGCCTAACGCGGCCGCACCGCTCAAAGCGGCGGTTACGCCGGGTACGACCTCTATGGTAACGCTCGGGAACTCCGGCGCGAGTTCAAGCGCGAGTCCCGCCATTCCGTACACGCCCGAGTCTCCGCTGCAAACCAGCGCGACCGTCTCGCCGCGCTCCGCAAGCTCCAGAGCGGAGCGGACGCGCTCGACCTCTTGCGTCATCGCGGTGTCAAGCGTTCGCGCATTCGGGTAGAGCGGCCGTATAAGCTCCACATAGACGGTATAGCCGACGATAACGTCAGCAAGGTCAAGCGCGGCGCGGCACTCGGCGGTCATGCTGCGTTCGCCGCCCGGGCCGATCCCTATTACATACAACATATATCTGTTATCCCTCTTTTGAGATTAGCATCTCGACCGCCAGCGCAGTCGTAACGCCGCCGTACTTGAGCTTACGCGACAGCAGCGTTCCGCCGCTTCCCAGCACTGCCGCACGCTCACATACGTTGTCCGCGCCCGTAACTCGAAGCGCGAGCGCGGAGCCGCTGAACTCGCCGTGAACGCTCATAAGCTCGCTTGCGGTGAACGTTCGGAGCGGAAGCTTGCGAATCCGGCAGAACTCCAGTAACGCGGGCTCCGAAGCCTTCAAGTCGATGCTGCAAACTTGCCGTAACGCCTCGGGCAGTATGT
>JAITGH010000139.1 GCA_031280855.1 Oscillospiraceae bacterium
CAACCGTACTGCCGTCGCTTAAACTCACCTTGCGAACGGTCAGACGCGTGTCGTCAATATAGTTCTCATCCTCGTCAAGATAACCGAAGTACCCGCTTTCGCACAGCCATACGTACCCGCCGCCCGCGTCAACCATGTGGTCGACGCTCCACGCCGCGTCCTCCGGCGCGGTCGAGGGAACCTCCGGCAGCGTGAAGCCCTCGATGAGGTTAAGCGCGGTACCGTCGGGTCCGACGCTGTACAGCCGACCGCTATCGACGAAGTACAGCACGCCGTTAATCAGCTGCGGATTCGCGACAGCCGTTACCTCTTGCGGAAGCTGCACATACTCCGGGACGTAGACGTACCCGCTGCTCGATTTGGTGAGCGAAGCTCCGGGCGGAGCCGAGCCTCCGGCGGCGTTATCGGTCTGCTTGCAACCCGCAAGTAGCCCGACGCTCAGCGCGGCTATTACGGCTATTGCCGTCATCTTTTTCATGTCAATCCTCCTGCGTACAATCTTAGGAAGATTATAACACACAATTGTTACATGGTGATGGAGAATATGTAAACAATCTATAAATTCGTATTATGTTGAGCCATGACCGCGTCCCAATACGCCTTCGCGGACTGCTCCGTCTTGTTATCCCCGTATTCATAGTACTTCGCGCCCTTGATGGAGTCCGGCAAGTACTGCTGCGGAGTCCAATGGTTCGGGAAGTCGTGCGGGTAGAGATACTTCGCGTTGAAGTGCCCGATTGTATCGCCGGTACCGGGCGAAGCGTCCGCGCCGTCCGCGTGAACGTTCTGCAACGCTCGTGGAAAGCCGTACGCCTTGCCGCTTGCAATGTCGGCTCGAGCTTTATTTATCGCCAGCGTGCTGTTACTCTTCGGAGCAGTCGCGAGCAAGAGCACCGCCTGCGACAGCGGCAACTGAGCCTCCGGCAACCCGAGCTCCCGAGCGTTGTCGCAGCACGCCTTGACGATAACCGCCGCCTGTGGATACGCAAGACCGACGTCCTCCGACGCAATCACGAGCAGCCTGCGGCACGCGGAGAGCATGTCGCCCGCCTCGAGCAACCGCGCAAGGTAGTGCAGCGCCGCGTCGGGGTCGGAACCCCGAATCGACTTCTGCAATGCGCTGAGTATGTCGTAATGCTCGTCTCCGCCGCGATCGTAGCGCATCGCGCTGCGCTGACCCGCCGTCACGGCGTCCTCGAGCGTTATCGCAATCGTGCCGTCAATCACGCGCCCGGTTCCAAACAGCACCTCGACCGCGTTCAACGCCTTGCGAACGTCGCCGCCGCAGCTCTGCGCGACGTGCTCCCACACGCCGGACTCCGCCTTGCACGTCAGACCGTTGCGGCGCTCCAGAATCGCGACGGCTCGCACGATCGCCGGAAGCGCGTCCTCACGCGCAACGGGTTTGAACTCAAATACCGTACTGCGGCTCAGTATCGCGCCATAGACATAGAAGAACGGATTCTCGGTAGTGGAGGCGACGAGCCGGATTGAACCGTCCTCGATGTACTCCAGCAGCGTCTGTTGCTGTTTCTTGGAGAAGTACTGGATCTCGTCAATATAGAGCAGCGTGCCGTTCTGAGCCATCAGTGTACCGCGCTCCGCGATAACGTCGCGAATGTCGGCGGTGGAGCCGGAGGTCGCGTTGATCTTACGGAACGTGCGGGCGGTGCGGTCGGCGACGATGTTCGCGACGGTCGTCTTACCCGTTCCCGACGGACCGTAGAAGATGAGGTTAGGGACGCTCCCGCTTTCAATGAGTCTGCGAAGCAATCCGCGCTGCCCGAGTATATGCGCTTGCCCGACAACCTCGTCCAGCGTACGCGGTCGAAGCTCGTCAGCCAGCGGGCGGTTCATGCGTCGATTCCGTCGGCGCGGTAAAGCGGGTACTCCAGGCACAACGTACGGACTCCGTCGCGAATGAGGTGTTGCGCGGAGTCGAACTTCGTTGCCGCGAGCTTGATGAACTTCGCGATAAGCGGCATCTGAGCCTCTTTCATGCCGCGAGTAGTAATCGTAGGAGTTCCGAGCCGTATGCCACCCGACTCGCCCGATTTCAGCGAGTCGCCCGGGATCGAGTTGTGGTTCGCCGTGATGAAGACCTCGTCAAGGCGTTTCTCAAGGTCGAGCCCGGTAAGCCCGAACGGGCGCACGTCCGCAAGCATCAGATGATTATCCGTACCGCCGGAGACGAGCTTGAACCCCTCCGCAAGCATTGCGTCGGCGAGCGCCTTCGCGTTGTTTACCACTTGCTGCTGATACAGCTTGAATTCAGGCTCGAGCGCTTCCTTGAACGCGATCGCCTTCGCGGCGATAACGTGCATTAGCGGACCGCCCTGCGCACCCGGGAATACCGCGCTGTCAAGCTTCGCGGCGATCTCCGCATTGTTGGTCAGGAGGAATCCACCGCGAGGGCCGCGCAATGACTTGTGAGTCGTGCCGCTTACCACGTCGGCGTACGGCATAGGCGACGGATGCACTCCGCCCGCGATCAGACCCGCGATATGCGCGATGTCGACCATCAGGTAGGCGCGAGCCTCGTCGGCGATCTCTCGTAGCAGCGCGAAGTCGATCAGGCGCGGGTACGCGCTCGCCCCCGCGATGATCATCTTCGGATGGTGACGTAGTGCAAGCTCACGCACTTGATCGTAATCGAGGAGCTGGGTAACGGGATCGACACCGTAGCGCACGATATTATAGTTTGCGCCGGAGAAGTTCGTCGTCACTCCGTGAGTGAGGTGACCTCCGGCTGTTAGCCGCATACCCATGACCGTATCGCCCGGGCGCACTAACGCTTGGTACACTGAGAAGTTCGCCTGACTTCCGCTGTGAGGTTGGACGTTCGCGTACTTTGCGCCGAACAGTGCCTTGACACGCGACAGCGCAACGCTTTCGACGACGTCGACGTTCTCACAGCCGCCGTAGTGACGCGCATTCGGATAGCCCTCCGCGTACTTGTTGTTAAGCACGGTCGCCATAGCGGCGAGCACGGGCACGGACGGCGCGTTCTCCGACGCGATTAGCTCTAGGTTGCGTTCCTGACGATTGTATTCTGCAAGGATCGACTCGCCGATCTCGCCATCGTACTCCGTGACGAGCCGCATTATATCGTTTAGCATGACTTAACCTCCGGTATGCTTCTCCGGTATTGTCAGAAATTTGTTGTAGTACGAGGATAACGACCGTCGCCGATTTTTCACAGCCTCAATTCAGTAACGGTGGGGCATGGATAAAATACGGCAAGGGAGGCAGACGAAGTAATACACAAATTTATGACATTACCGTTTCTCAAGTAATTACAGTATACACGAATACTTGACTGTTGTCAAGCGAACAATACGAATCAGCGCGAATTTTACCGCCGATTAACATAAACTAAGGCTAATAGAGTTACGATAAGATACATATAACGATAAGTGAGGTAGCGTGTAATGAGCGAACAGTATAAACGGATCGCGGTGCTGACAAGCGGTGGAGACGCGCCGGGCATG
>JAITGH010000156.1 GCA_031280855.1 Oscillospiraceae bacterium
CAAGTGCGACTCCGAGATGAGCCTGTAAAGATTCCGCAGACCGCGTTGCTCCTTGACCAGCAGGATTATGTGCTTCGGGTATCGCTTCTCAAGCGCGTAGGACTTACGGTAGTCGAGAAAGTAGCTGTCGATCTGCGACGCTTTCGTTACGTCGAGCACGTCGAGCCGCTTGCGGAACTCCTCCATGATTCGTGAGAGTATCTCCGCATCGTCGACGGCGCGGTGGTGGTTGAACTCCGGAAGGGCAAGCCCCTCCGCGACAGCTTTCAGGTTGTACCGCGATTGCTCCGGCAGCAGGTTCTGCGCCAGCGCGACCGTATCGATCGCAGTGAACTCGAACGCCAGTCCCAGCCGCTTGCACGCCTGCGTAATCACGCCCGTGTCGAAGTCGGAGTTATGCGCGACGAGCAACCGGTTCCCCGCGAACTTGAGGAACTGCGGCACGGCGTCGAACTCGCCGGGCGCGACGGCAACGTCGAGGTCGGTGATCCCGGTAAGCTTCGTAATCTCCGGCGGGATCGGGAACCCGGGGTTAACCATGGTGGAGAATCGCTCGACCGCTTCGCCGCCGCGCATCAGCACAGCGCCGATCTCCGTAATGCGGTCATTGACTTGGTCAAGCCCCGTGGTTTCAAGGTCGAACGCGATGTACTCGAGCAGCTCGCGATCCCCGCCGTCGCCGCTAACGACGAGGCGATCGTCGATGTCGTTGACGAAGTACGCCTCCACGCCGAAAATCGGCTTGACGCCATGCTTCTTCGCCGCGTCGGCGAAGTGCGGATAGTCATGCACGACCGCGTGGTCGGTCAAAGCGATCGCCTTGTGCCCCCAGCGAGCGGCAGTCGCGACAACATCGTCAACGTCGGTCAGAGCGTCCATCGCGCTCATCTTCGAGTGCAGGTGCAGCTCGACGCGCTTCTCGCCGCTGTGGGAGTCGCCGCGCACAGTCTTCGCAACGCGCTCTATGCCCGTCGGGCTGTCGATCAGATAGTCGCCGTAGAATCGGTCAAGCGCGTAGTTGCCCTGCACGCGCACCCAATCGCCGACCGCGACGTCAAGCGCGCCCGTAAGCTTCACTCGCACCGATGAGCTGAAGTCCGTCAGGTTAAACGAGGTCGTAGACCCGCCGCCGTTCTTCCACTGATGGAAGTCGACGGCGAAGACCTCGCCCTCCACGGTCACTTTGCCGCTGTCGGCGGTCAAGTCGCGCATCTTGATACTTGCGCCCTTGATCGGCTTATCGCCCTTAAGCCGCTCCCCCGCTTGCTTCTTCTGTGAGGACTTCGGCGGAGCAAGCGCGGCGGCGTTGATCTCGACGCGCTTGAGTCCGAACGCGTCGCGCAGCTGCGCCTCCGCCATCGTGAGCAGCATCGGGGCGAGCGGAACCTCGCTGCGCACCTCTACGCTCATCGTCGTCTTGTCCTTGCCGCACTTGACCGCAATCACGACTGCGGACTTAAGCTCATCAGGAGCCGCGACGGTTGCGAACATCTCGCCAAACTTGGGGTTGTTAGTCATATGTACCTCTTGATATCTCATCACGGGACGCGAAGCGTCATTCTTCCGTAAGCTCGTCCAAGGTCGCGCCGAACGCCGGCATGAAGTTCTCCAGGAAGTACGTAACTTCCGGGAGCCCGCACGACTCGAGCGCATCGAGCGTCTGAATCTCCGCGCTTCGGAACTCCGTATTACCCGCAAGCCGTTCCTCAACGCACTTAACATACGCGCTCAGCTTATCGGCGGCGCGTACAAGCTCCTGCACCTCGTTCGAGCCTCCGTTAAGCAGCGGCATGAAGTCACGGCGGAGCCGCTCCGGCAGCAGCGTGAGAAGCTTCGCGGACGCGAGATCCTCGACGCGCTTATACGCTGCGGTGATCTCGGCATTGTGATATTTGACGGGCGTCGGCATATCGCCCGTCAGTATTTCGGCGGCATCGTGGTATAACGCCGCGACCGCGCATTCGCCCGCGTCGACCGCCCCGCCGAACTCGCGGTTCCTCACTATCGCAAGCGTGTGAGCAATCACGGCGGTCAGGTGAGAGTGCTCCTGCACGTTCTCCGCGATGCTGTTCCTCATCAGTCCCCAGCGTCGTATGTACCGCATTCGCGCAATCAGCGCGAAGAATCCGTTCTTCATGTCCCCAATCACATCACAAGTGCAAGCTCTTACGGCGACCCGAAGATTAGCGCACCGTCCGAGCCGCCTGTCTCCTCACTGCTGAACCCTTGACTACCGACATTATATCACATCGCGCACCGTTTGTAAAGCACAAAAACAGTATGCATAGAGCGTGTCCGGCATACTGTTTTGTAACGCTGTTCCGCACGCGTTACTTGAACAGTGCGCGAAGCGACTCGAGGAGTTCTAGCGCCTTGAACTTGACTACATATCCTTTGTCGGAACCCGTGATCAGGCGCACCTCGTCCTCCGAGAGTAGTGCGAACGCGTCGCTGGAGTCTCGCTCGACCTCCGTCGTTACGGCTTCCACGCACAGTTGCGGGAAAACGACGCACCACCAGTTGCGGCCCGCACCGCTGCCGATGACGGCGCGAAGCGCGGTGTACTCGCCCGCCGGAAGCTTGAACGTCTCGTACTGCCGCTCCGGGAAATGCTCCCGCCGCAGTGAGAACGTCACGCCGCCGTACTTCTCGCTAAGCGCGGGAAGCGCGTTTGAAATGCGCGCCAGCGCGTCCGCTCGCTCCGTGACGCCGCTCAGGATAGGCGCAAGATCCTCGAGGATACGATCGCGTATCTCCAGCTTGTGCGCTTGGTCTGCGTCGCTGTCCGACTCTGCGACGACGTGAAGCCGGATTAGTTTCGATGCGAGAGCAGCTTGCTCGTCCTCCGCGCTCGTAAGCGTAAGCACTCCGAAGAAGATTGCGAACGCGATAAGTAGCTCTACCCGCCGTTGTAATTTCAGCATGTGGCATACCTCCTGCACTTAGTATAGCCACTTGCTGAAACGGTTAAACCAACTCGAACCTCCGCACGGCGGTCGCTTGCCCCGCACGACGGGTGTTCTCCCCCGCACTGCGGAGTTTCGGGGGATTGACTAATGCCATTATACCACATTTGAGTGCAAAAGTCAAGCTTTTTCTCGCACTAAAGCAAAGTTTGTGCACTATTGACAAGTGTGGCGAGTTGCCGACATATACCCTTATACATGGTGCACAAATTTTGCATTAACGCAAGAAAAAGCTTGACAAATGAGCCAAAGTGTGGTATAATGGCATTAGTCTGCAAGTTGGCACCGCACCTGGGTAGCCTACGTCGGCGCAAGCCGCGTCCCGAAGTAGGCAACTTTTTTTCTAAGACCCTAAAAAAGTGCTTGACAAACGTGTAACGTGTGGTATAATGGAGTAGCTGGAGAAATACCCAAGTGGTCGAAGGGGCTCCCCTGCTAAGGGAGTAGGCGTCTAAACAGCGCGCGAGGGTTCAAATCCCTCTTTCTCCGCCACAGTAACTACCCTTTTTGGATAACGGGTTTTCCGTTCCGAAAGGGTAGTTTTTTGGGCTCTTTCTCAAAATGAGTGGGTTGGCGGGGTGAGCCTCCCCAGACGAAGGTAAATCATAGCGATGAAGTTATCCACATTGGCGAAGCCCTTTGCGATGCGTTTTATTTGCTGGATGC
>JAITGH010000210.1 GCA_031280855.1 Oscillospiraceae bacterium
CCGCGCCCGTTGAGTCCGGCGCGCCCGTTGAGTCCGGCGCATCGGCGGAGTAGCAGCGTGGCGACCGGGTGCGCGATTATACTCGCGGCCGGATATTCGAGCCGCATGGGCGCGTTCAAGCCGCTTCTGGAGCTTGGCGGAGTCCCCGCGCTCACTCGCGTGATCGCCGCGTTCCGCTCCGTCGGCGCGACTATCGTCGTTACGGGGTACGAGCGCGAGCGGCTTCGCCCGTTACTTAGCGGCGTGACGGAGGTATATAACCCTCGATTCGCCGATGGCATGTTGAGCAGCGTCAAGGCGGGGATTAAGGCGTGCCGCGCCGATTTTGCGCTCATCGCGCCCGTTGATTGCGCTCTGATCAGTGAGCCGCTGGTGCTGGAGGTCATGCGTCACCCGTCGGGGCTTGCGATCCCGTGTTATCTCGGCGAGGAGGGTCATCCGCTGAAAGTGGACGCCTCTTACTTCGCCGAGATACTCGCATATAGCGGTGGCGGAGGTCTGCGCGGATTCCTTGAGGGTTACGAGAGTAGAATCGCTCGATTCGAGACGGCGTACGAGGGCGCGATACTAGACATGGACACTCCGGAGGACTACGCGAGGCTGGTAATCAAGGGTGACGCGGGGAACGGGAGAACTTGAGCGGCGGTTATGAAAAAAACACTTGACAAATCGTCCGTTTTGTGGTATAATAGGGGTTGTAAGATACTAGAGAAAGAGACAATGCAGAGTACATTGGTATGTCTGCTAAACAAACTACAGGAGGACGACACAATGTCAGTCAAAATCGGAATCAACGGCTTCGGCCGCATCGGGCGGCTCGCGTTCAGAGCCGGGATAATGCGCGGCGACGTCGAGTTCGTCGGGATCAACGATCTCATCGACGCGGAGTATATGGCGTACCTGCTAAAGTACGACTCCATCCACGGTCACTTCAAAGGCGACGTGAAAGCGGAGAACGGGAACCTCGTGGTCAACGGCAAGTCGATCAAGGTAACCAGTGAGCGTGAGCCGTCGAAACTGCCGTGGGGCGACGTGGGAGCCGCCGCAGTCATCGAAAGCACCGGACGGTTCACAACGTCGGAGCTCGCGGGCGCTCACATCACCGCCGGGGCGAAGCTCGCGGTTATCTCCGCGCCCAGCACTGACGCGCCGATGTTCGTCATGGGCGTGAACAACGATAAGTACGACCCGTCGATGAAGGTCATCTCGAACGCGTCATGCACCACGAACTGCCTCGCGCCGCTTGCCAAAGTGGTGCACGACAATTGGGGCATCACCGACGGGCTTATGACGACGGTGCACTCGACGACGGCGACTCAGTTGACGGTAGACGGAGTTAGCGTTAAGGACTGGCGAGGCGGTCGAGCCGCGTCGGGCAACATCATCCCATCCTCGACGGGTGCGGCGAAGGCGGTCGGGAAAGTAATCCCGGAGCTTAACGGCAAGCTTACCGGCATGTCGTTCCGAGTTCCGACGCTCGACGTTTCCGTCGTCGACCTGACGTGCAACCTTGCGAAGCCCGCGAAGTACGCAGACATCTGCGCCGCGATGAAGACCGCGTCCGAGGGCGCGCTTAAGGGCGTTCTCGGCTATACGGAGGACGACGTCGTCAGCTCCGACTTCATCGGCGATCCGCGCACGTCGATCTTCGACGCGAAGGCGGGTATCGCGCTAACCGACACGTTCGTCAAGCTCGTCAGCTGGTACGATAACGAGTGGGGCTACTCCAACAAGTTGCTCGACCTGATCATCTACGCCAACGGCAAGCAGTAACCGCTCCGCGCCGCCGTTTGGAAGGGATCGCGATGGTGGAAACTACCGTTATGACGGACTTCCAATTTCGGAGCAATATCCGGATGATTCGCAAGATGGTCGAGGATAAGAAGGCTCGAGGAGCAACGGACGACGAGCTGATCGCTTACCTTGACGAACTGCTTGAGGAGCACAATCTTCCTAAAAGAGGGTCAACCGGCAAGACGTATTAAAAGGACAGTAACGATGCCTAAAGCTCAAGGGTTGAAGCCCGTCGCGTCGAATCGGAAAGCGTTCCACGACTACTTTGTCGAGGAACGCTTGGAGGCGGGGATCTCGCTATCCGGTACGGAGGTCAAAAGCGTTCGTGCGGGAACGGTAAACCTGCGCGACAGTTTTTGCGTGTTCAAAGACGGCGAGTGCTGGCTTCGCGGTGCGCACATCTCACCGTACGACAAGGGTAACATCTTCAACAAGGATCCGCTCCGGCTTCGGCGGCTTCTGCTGCACAAGCGGGAGATCCGCAAACTCGCCGCCGCCGTCGAGCGCAGCGGCTACACCGTCGTTCCGCTTAGCGTGTACCTGAAGAATTCGCTCGTCAAGGTCGAGCTGGGACTGTGCAAGGGCAAGCACTCCTACGATAAGCGCGACGCAATCGGAGAGCGCGACTCTAACCGTGAGATCGCTCGAGAGCTTAAGGCTCGAAACAAGTACAACCAAGGGAGTGACTGACATGTACAATCGCGCTGAACTCAAACTCGGGGCTAAGGAGACGCTAGCGAACCTTGAGCGCAGTCCCGCGTCTACCACATTCGTATACCTGATGCTGACCGCGATTTTAAGCGGGCTTGCGTTCTTCATCGTCTTCCACGTCAACGTGCTGACCGATCGGAGGTTTCTGACTGATCCGGTGGAGTTCTTCCTCAATTACTCGGAGAACGTGATACCCGGTTCGTCGGCTATGACCTATGTGATCAGTTTTGTAACGGCGATCCTCGGGACCGGATACCTGCGCTATGTGATGAAGATCTCTCGCGGGCAATCCGGCGGGACGCGTGACGTATTCTCTGCGTTCAACCTGACGTTGAAGATCATCGGGATGCAAATCGTGACGACGGTGTTCATGGTGCTGTGGATGATTCCGGGCTATATCGTATGGACGATCGTGTATATAGTCGTCATTGGCGCGGTCTTTGTGACTTTCATCACTGACATATCCGCGCAGTTCAGTAATCCCGGCGACATTGACTTCGATGAAATTACCGAAATCGTCGAGGACTACCTCAACGATCACCCGGAGATGGTGAGCACTCTGATTACCGTCACGGTTATCTTCGTATTACTGATGTTCGTCGCGATGATTCCGTCGTACATCGCGATGTACCGCTATCGGCTCGCGATTTTCATCTTGCTTGACAACCACGACTACCGCATTATGGAGTGCATCAACGAGAGTAAACGCCTAATGCGCGGGAACAAGGGCAAGCTGTTCGTGCTTGATTTGAGCTTCATCGGGTGGGGTCTCCTCTTCTCGCTTACGTTCAACATCGTTGGGATTTGGAAGCTGGCGTACTTGCAGCTGACGCACGTGCGGTTCTACGAGTTCCTCAGCGGAAGCCGCGGAGCGGTACCGCTAACTACCGAGCTCCCGCCCGTCGAGTAGGGTAACGCGGGGATACGCAAGGGTCACGCGTATCCCCGCGTCTCAGTGCCACATGCTCCGGTCGACGATCCCCCAATCCTTCGGAAGGCTGAGCAGCGTCTCATACGGCAAGAGGTTAGCCTGATCGACGTTAACCAGTATCAACTGATAGAAGAAGTACGCCGCCAGGAATACAAGCACCGCTCCGGTGATAATGGCGCCCTTCATTCGGTTGCCGATCTTCAGGTACATCGGTACGAGAAGTATGCCATAGAACTGGAAGAATATTCCGAACCTCGAGAAGTAAATGCTGTTCATACTGACGACAAGGATCAGGCAGGAGATCAGGTACATGTTAACGTAGCAGTCGTAGTGCGGCGCACGCTCTCGAAGTTGCTTGCGCCAGATGAACGCGGGAACCAGCGGCGGCACCGTTACCGCAAGCCGCAGCAGGCTTATGCCGCCCTTCTCCTCCGCGATGCCGGAATAGCGCGAACCCTCGCTGAGAAACGCAAGCGTGTCCTTGAATCGCCCGAACAACACAAAGAATACCGCCGTACCGATAATCATGAACACCGTCGTCCTCGACCACGCCGGCTTCGCCACAATGAAGTAAACCGGTATCATAATCACCATCGATGTGTGGACAGTCATCGAGAACGCGATCAACGCGAGGTACGGCAGCATCCGCCGCTCCGTAAGCAAACGGTTTCCGGCGAACGCGATCGCCACGGCAAGACTCTGCCGCACGATGTTGAATGTCGACATATACAGCGCGGAGAAGATATAGACGAGACACGCAACCGTAAGACTGACAGCGGAACGTCTCGCCTCCGCGACTACGCAGACGTTGGTTATCAAGGCGCATACGAAGAACATCGCGAACGGCTGCCGCGTGTAGTACGACAAAAACTTGCACAACAGCAAGTACCCGATCTCAATGCCCTCCAATCCGGAGTAGCTCAGCCCGAAGTCCACAACCTCGCTGTAGATTATGCAGTAGTTGATGTAGTCGGTGCCGATGTCGAACCGCAGCCCGGCTACCGCCGTCAAAATGAGCACGACAATCACCGCAAACGCCGCCGCCGGTAGTCTGCGCCCCTCTCGAGGGCTGAGCGGTGAGCGCACGCTATACCGATCCGCAAGGTACGCGAACAGCGTCACTCCCACAAGGTTCAAGTTGTACACCAACATAACGCGAGACCTCTACAGTAACCGTCCGGCTCGCAAAAGAACCCTCATGCGCTCCAGCAGCGTCTGCGGGAACAGTCCCACGATCATCGGCTTCACCGCATAGAGGAATCCCAACGGCATAAGCCCAAGTCGCTTGAAGTTCTCGAACCGCACTTTCGCCTCTGCCCAGCGATAGCGGTACTTGCGGCGCTTCAGTGCCTCCGATCCGGCGTAGTACACGTACAGATACTCCGGCATTACGTAGCCGCGCATACCCTCCGCATGCATTCGCATGAACAGGTCATAGTCCTCGTTGCGGAACTCCGTCGTCTTATGGACGCGGTATCCGCCCATATGGCGAAGCTGCTCCGTCCGAAACATCGTCGCGGGATGGCAGAACTTCATGCCCCACAGATAGTCGCGCTTGTTGACTTCCCCGCTGAACCGCGTGGTCAAGTCCTTGATGTTACCGTCATCGTCCATCGTGCGAATCCAGGACGAGCAGTACGCGTACTCCGGATTCGCGTCCATAAACGCGACTTGAGCCTCCAGCTTATTGGGCAGTGGAACGTCGTCCGCGTCGACGGGCGCGATATAGACGCCTCGAGCCATCTCGATCAAGCGGTTCCGAGTCGCCGCCTGTTTCATGTTGCGCTCATTACGAAGCGCTCGAATACGCGGGTCGAGACGCGCAAACTCCTGCGCAAGCTCGAACGTGCCGTCAGCGGAGCAGTCGTCGCAGATTAGCAGTTCCCAATCGCCGAACGTCTGAGCGATCACCGCGTCGACAGTCGCTCGAAGCGTTCGCTCGGCGTTGTACGCCGGAACTATTACGCTTACGGTTACTTTATAGTTCATCGTCAATCCCCAGAACCTCGGAATAGAGGCGTTTGTAGTCCGGAATGATGTTCTCAACCCAGAACTTTTTCGCGGTAGCTCCGGCGTGACCGCCGAACTCCGCCAGCGTCGCACGATCGTTGTACAGTCGGAGCACGCGATCTGCGAACGCGGCAGTATCGCCGGGCGCGACCAAGAATCCGTTAACCCCGTCGCTCACAATGTCGGAGTGCCCGCGCATCATCGTCGCAACGCAGGGTAACCCGACGCTCATCGCCTCGATTATATGCGTCGCAAGTCCCTCAAGCCTCGACATCGTCACGTCAATGTCCGACGCGGCATAGTAGTCCTCCATGTTGGAGACGTGACCCACGAACTTAACGTGGTCGCCGAACTCCGCCGCCGACTCGCGCACTTGCTCCAGGATCTCACCCTCGCCCGGTAACAGCAGGTACATATCGCTGACCGCTTCCGTAAGGATCCGCATGACTTCCAGCAATTTGTCATGATGCTTACGCCCGATGAACATCGCGGGGAAGATCATCACGAACGCATTGTCGGGTATCCCGAACTCGTGCCGAAGCTCCAGCTTACGCTCCCGTGATACGGGCTTGAAGCGCTCGCCGTTTATTCCCACGCCTCGAGTCAGCGTGTACGAATCGCACTTGAAGTGATAGCGCGAGATCGCGTCATAGTCCTCCCGGTTG
>JAITGH010000212.1 GCA_031280855.1 Oscillospiraceae bacterium
CTCGTCCGCGTATCGGTTGACATAGGTCTCCGCAAGCTCGCGCACTGTCGGCGGCTCGACATTGGTGAATCCGCCGAGCGCGAGTACCTCCCGCGTGACGTTCTCCAGCACGTAGTGAACGATGGTACCGAACTCCGGCGCGTTGATCTCCGCAGTCTTACGCGCCTTAAGCTTCAATCCGTACTGCATGAGGTACGAGAACTTGCACGTTTGGAACGCCTCGACCTTGGTCGGCGTGAGTACGGGATTCTCGCCATACAGCAGCGTGACAGACTCGGGCGAGAGCGATAAACCGAAGTCGCGTGAACGCACGTACGGCGTGAGCGGCGCGTACAACTCCGGTTCCGCGTCGGGCGGCAGATACGCTTTCGCAAGCCACGATATGCGGTCGTCGGAGCGATGCACTACCGTAAGCGATTCGCTCGGCTTCGACAGCACTCGTCCGATTAAATAGTACTCGCGGTGCATGTTCGATTCGAAGTCGCCCGCGATCTCCACCCCCGCATGAGCCAGCAGTTTGCGATCGTCCGCGCTAAGCAAGCTTGGAGCTTGCTCCGACGCGGGCATTGCGGTTTCGCTCGCGCCCAGCACGATCAGCCGCCGCACCGGAGTCTCGCGGATCGTCTCCGTCCCTCCGATCCGTACGCGGTTAAGCGCAAGCGGGATCGTGCCGAGGTCGTACTGCCCCAGCAACAGCGTGAAGAGCGATCCGAACTCGTCCTGATCCATCGGAATATCGCCGAGCACGTCATACGCGACGTCCAACGCTGCCGCGATGACGTCCCATAACTGCGTGTACTCCGCCGCAAGCTTCTCCTCACCGCTCATCGCAAGCAGCTCCGACTTGAGCGCAAGCTTCTCCGCAAGCTGCAACTCCTCCATGAACGCGTACAACGCGGCGCACTGTTGAGCGGCGGTATCAGCGGATTTGCCGCGCTCCCGCAATCGCAGCAGAGGTTCCGCGACTTGCCGACGCGCCGACTCGACTCGTTCGAGCAGTTCCGCGTCCGGCTCACTTGCAGAGTACCCGTTCGGGTTCATCGTGAATTCCTCGCTCCACTGCCGTACACCGCGAATGTTCCACATAAGCACGTAGTTCTCAAGCTCGTCGATTGATTCCGCGCCGGACAGTCCGGTTTTGACGTAGGTGAACACTTGATCATACCGCCAGCCGCCGCTTAAGATGGCGAACGCTTGCGTTATCAGCGTCATGATCGCCCGTTGGAGGATATCGTCGCGGCGGCTCAGGTAGTACGGGATCCGACGCCTTGCGAATACGGCGGTGCACACGGCTTCGTACCTGCCGGAGAAGTTCGGCGCGACGACCGCAATATCCGACGGCGACAGCGTCCCGTCGTCCTCAATCCAGCGTGTGATGAGCGCGGCGGCAAGCTCGCACTCCGCCGCCGCGTCCGAAGCTGTGTAAAGCGTGCGTTCAGGCTCTGCGGCGGTCGCGCCCGTCAACGTCAGGTGATTTACCTCAACGCCATAGCTTACCGCAATCCGCTCCAGCATCCGCGAGGTCTCACGCGGCAACGCGAGTATGTCGTCGTCGAAATCCGTGGCGGCGAGTTGCTCCGTGTGTAGTACGAACTCGAGCTCCGAGCCTTTGCGCATCAGCTCCGCAATGACGTCCAGCTGCTGTTTCGTGAAGTCGGCGAACCCCTCGAAGCGGATCACGCCGTGATCTCCGACCGCGCTGTACCCGATAAGCGCGGCAAGCCGCGTCAGTCGGTCACGCGGGTCGTCGTATCGATGTGCAAGCTCCGCATCATATGCGGAGCAGATCAGCGCGAGGTCGCGAATCTTGCTTGAGAACAGCGCACTCCCGTTGAACGCGGGGATCGCCAGCAGCGCGTCCGGCGTGATCTTGCATTGCAGCAGTTCTTCGCGGAGTTGCAGCAACGTCGCGAGCATCTCCGGACGTGCGGAACGCGCACCGTAGACATGCAGACGCTCGGCGACGGTTTTGAACGCCAGCCGCATAAGCAAGAGCTTCGCGGGCTTATCGGGTGCGGGAAGATTCAGACCGCCGCACTCGGTAAACACTCGCGTTGCAAGCCGCGTGAACGACAAGACCTCCGCAATGAGGCTTGCGCCGTCGCCAAGGCTTTCCGCAAGCTCACGCTCGGCCTCGTGGCTGTATTGCTCCGGCACTATGACAAGCAGCGGAGGGTTGGGAACCTCAAGCGTGCGAACGCGGCCGCAGTTTAGCGGAGTGTTAATGATCGTCAGCATGATAACCGAAAGACCGCGTCATTTAAGCATGGAGAAGAGGTCGCCCCAGTCGCTCTTGCCGGACTTGGTGTCGTCAAGGTCATCGCCGACCTCCGCATCGGGCTCGTCGTCCGGATCGTCGTACGGGATATCGACGCCTAAGTTGCGGTTATAGTCGCTCAAGTTAGTGGAGCGGCGTTCGAGCTTGGGAAGCTCCATATCCGAGCGCACGACGCGATTCCCGCCGGGCGCGGAGTGCTGGTTCGACTCGCGCTGCGCGGATTTAGCGGGAGCGGCCGGAGCCGCGGGAACCGCGGTTGCGGACGGCTCATGCCGGATAATCGGGCTTGCCGTATCCCACTGTCGGCTATCGTCGAAATCGGTAGCGATGACGACGACTTTGAGCGCGTCGGTAAGCGTCTCGTCAAAGTCAACGCCGAAGATGATGTTCGCGTCCGGGTGAGCGGATTCCTGCACGCTTCCGACGACAAGCTCGACGTCCTCCATCGTGATATCGGGCGAGCCTGTAACGCGGATGAGTATACGTTGCGCACCGCGAATCGAGGTGACCATGAGCGGACTTTCAACGGCGGCGGTCGCGGCGTCCTCGACCTTCGATTTGCCGGTGGACTCGCCGACGCCCATGTGCGCGTAACCCGCGTCCTTCAGTATCGCTCGAAGATCCGCGAAGTCAAGGTTGATGAACCCGGTGTGCGACAGCATGTCCGCGATCCCGCTTACCGCCTGCTGCAGCACTCCGTCCGCGATTGCGAACGCGTTCGCCAGCGTGATCTTCTGCGGCGTGACCTCTCGAAGTTTCTCATTCGGGATGATGATGAGCGTATCGACCTTACCCAGCAGTTCGTCAATGCCCTGTTGGGCGATTAGCGCCTTACGGTTACCCTCGAACTTGAACGGGCGAGTAACGACGGCGACGGTAAGCGCGCCGCACTCGTGAGCGATCTCGGCGATAGTCGGCGCGGCGCCGGTGCCGGTGCCGCCGCCCATTCCGGCGGTGATGAACACAAGGTCAGAGTCCTCGAAGACTTCCGCAACGACCTTGCGGCTTTCCTCCGCAGACTTGCGTCCGACCTCCGGCACTGAACCTGCGCCTTTGCCGCACGTAGTATTCTCACCGATCTGGATGCGGACGTCGCACTCCGACGCGTTAAGCGCGGCGAGATCGGTGTTCACGTTAATGTACGTGACGCCGGGCACTCGCGCTCCCGCCATCTTCGTAACGGCGTTTCCGCCCGCGCCGCCGACTCCGACCACTTTGATCACTACGCCGCTCAAATCGGGAACGGGAGCTTTCGGAGCACGCTTCGCGCCGCTCGGCTTCTTCGCCTTCGGCGTTCCCTCTACTTGAGCCTCGTCAAGCGTAAACATCGTATCTTGTCTCCTCTTGAATCCCACTTCGGCGGTCATAACCGTGAATCGCCGTGTTTGCGGGGCAATATACAGTATAATCTATATATCGCGCATTATCAAGCGGAAATTTATGCTTCCTTAACGATTTTTTCACAAAAAACTGCTTTTTGCACGAAGTGTTAACAATTATGACGCATTTTACCACCTCTGCGATCGCGTCACAGGATCTTCGACAAGAAATCGCAGAGCCTACGATTGCGAGGGTTGCCGAAGAACTCGGCAGGAGGCTCGTCCTCCGGGATCTGACAATACCCTAATTTACCTCTAAAGTCTACGCGATAAGCGAGCCGACGAGGTCGGCGTACGACGCGGGGTCGCCAAGTTCCGCACCCGCGATCAGCAATGCCTGGAAGTGCAGCAGCTTCACGTAAACGGCAGCCTTTTCCCGGTCGGAGTCAAACGCGGACTTAAGCGCGAGGAACTCGGGATGCTCGGCGTTAAGCTCCAACACGCGTTCCGCCGTCATGGAGCCGGTGTTACGCTCCGCCTGCGGCAACGACTTGAAGTAGCGCTCCATCTCCAGCGTTACATAGCCCTGCGTCGTGAGGCACACGGGCGCGGAGCGCAGCTTGCCGGAGATCTTCACTGCCGCAACGGAACCATCCAGCGAGTCGAGCGCGAAGTCCAGAAGTTCCTTGAACTCAGTCTCCAGTTTCTCCGTCTCCGCCTTGCGATCGTCGGAGTCCGGAAGCCCGAGATCGTCGGAGTTGACGGAGCGTAGCTCCTTCTCCGCGAAGCTCGTCAGCATCTGCATTACGAAGTCGTCGGTATCCTCCGTCAGGCACAGTACGTCGAATCCCGCGTCGAGCACCGGCTCCGCCTGCGGAAGACGCTCCGCGTTCTCTCCAAACGCGTAATAGATGAACTTCTGACCATCCGGCATCGCGTCGACGTACTTCTGCAAGCCGATCAGCGACTTCTCTCGCGTTGAGCGGAACATCAGCAGGTCTGACAGCAGGTCTTTCTTCGAGCCGAACTCGCCGAGTACTCCGTACTTGAGCTGCAGCCCGAACGCGTTCCAGACTTTCAGGTAACGGTCGAAATCCTCGTCCATCAGACGTTTAAGCTCTGACTTGACGCGCTTCTCCAGGTTTTGCGCGATTACTCGAAGCTGGCGGTCGTGTTGCAGCGTCTCACGCGAGATATTAAGCGACAGGTCCTGCGTATCGACAACTCCGCGCACGAATCGGAAGCACTCCGGCAATAGATCCGCGCACTTATCCATGACCATAACCCCGCTGGAGTAGAGTTGCAGTCCGGGCTGGTATTCCCGCGTGTAGTAGTTGTACGGCGCGGACGCGGGAACGAACAGCATCGCCTTGAAGCTGACCAGTCCCTCCGCGCTGACGCGTATGACCGCCGCGGGATCCTCGCTGTCGTAGAATTTGTCCTTGTAGAAGCGATAGCAGTCCTCGTCGGAGACTTGGGACTTCGGGCGCTGCCAGATCGGCACTATGCTATTGACGACCTCGGTCTCGACATGAGTGTGCGATTCGCCGCCATCCTCCGAGTGCGTGTGCTCGAATTCCATCTCAATCGGGAACCTGATATAATCGGAGTACTTCTTGATGAGCGCACGCAGCCGGAAAGGCTCGAGGTACTCGCTGTACGATTCGTCGTCGGAGTCCGGCTTGAGGAACAGCGTAATCTCGGTACCCGTGCCAAGCTTACCGCACGGCGCGATCTCATAGCCGTCCGCGCCGGAGCTGCTCCACTCGTACGCGGAGTCCGCGCCGAACGCTTTCGTCTTGACCGTCACGCGCTCCGCAACCATGAACGCGGAGTAGAACCCGACTCCAAACTGCCCGATAACGTCGGTCGCGCCGTCGTCGGAGTCGTCGGTGGTCTCCGCCTGCGCGAGTTTCTCACGGAACGCCAGCGTACCGCTTTTCGCGATAACGCCCAGATTCTCCTCAAGCTCCTCGGCGGTCATGCCGATCCCGTTGTCGATGATCGTAAGAGTGCGAGCGTCGGCGTCGTAAGCGATACGGATACGCAGGTCAGAGCGGTCAAGCCCGACTTCCGGGTTCGTCAGCGACAGAAACGCAAGTTTGTCGAGCGCGTCGCTCGCGTTCGAGATCAGCTCCCGCAGGAAGATCTCCTTATGCGTGTAGATGGAGTTGATCATCAGTTCCAGCAAACGCTTGGACTCGGTTTGGAATTGCTTCATTGAAAAACCTCCGATTCACTATGATTTATAGGTACTCGACTTTAAGCATGTTAGTGGTACCGCTTACGCCGAGCGGGATCCCGGCGGTGATAACGATGCAATCGCCCTCGCCGACGACGCCGCTGTCAAGCGCGTTCTTCGCGGCGGACTCCAGCAGCTCATCTTGGCTGAAGACTTCGTCGGTAAGCACGGGCAATACTCCGCGGTAGAGCCGCAGGCGGTAGAACGTGCGCGGGACGTAGGTGACGCCCAAGATCGGGCAGTCGGGCTGACGGCTTGCAAGCTGGCGTGCGCTGAACCCTCTGGCGGTAACGGTAACGATTGCGGCGGCGCTGAGGTCGGACGCGACGGTGCAGGTCGCGTGGGCGATCGCGTCGGTGACGTTGTCGGTTTTGAGGGTCAGCTCGCTGCGGCGCAGACGGGGCTCGGTGAAGCTGCCGGACTCGGCGGCTCCGACGATACGGCGCATGTACTCCAGTGCTTCGACGGGGTACTTGCCGGAGGCGGTTTCGCCGGACAGCATAACCGCGCTGGTGCCGTCGTAGACCGCGTTGGCAACGTCGGTGACCTCGGCGCGAGTCGGGCGCGGGACGCGGATCATGCTGTCCAGCATCTGCGTCGCCGTGACGACGGGCTTGCCCCACTCGCGGCAGAGCCGGATCATGCGCTTCTGCGCCTCCGGGACGCGCTCTATCGGAATCTCTACGCCGAGATCGCCGCGAGCGACCATAACGCCGTCGGCGGCGTGCACGATCGCCTCAAGGTTATCCATGCCCTCCTGAGACTCGATCTTCGCGATGACGTGAATGTCGCCGCCGCCATGCTCGTGAAGGAATGCCTTGATCTCTTCGATGTCCGACTTCTTGCGAATGAACGAGGCCGAAACGAAGTCCACGCCCTGCGCGATCCCGAAGATCAGATCCTCGCGGTCGCGCTCCCCGATCGCGGGCAAGCGAACCTCCACGCCGGGCAGGTTGAGACTCTTGCGGCTGGAGATAACGCCGGAGTTCTTCACGCGGCAGCGGAGCTCGCAACCCGAGATCTCCAGGACTTCAAGCTCGACAAGTCCGTCGTCGATGAGTATCGAGTTCCCGACTTTAGCGTCCTCGGGAAGTCCGGCGTAGCTGACGGAAGCGCGGGAACCGTCGCACGGCACGTCAGCGGTTGTGAGCGTGAACTCCTGCCCTTCGGTAAGCGCGACCTCGTTACATTCGAACGTGCCGAGCCGGATCTCCGGTCCCTTCGTGTCCAGCATGATGGGAATCGCCTGATTCTCCTCCTGACAGACCTTGCGGAACGCCGCGATTCGAGCGGCGTGCTGCTCGTGCGACCCGTGGGAGAAGTTCAGCCTCGCAACGTCCATGCCGCCGCGTACAAGCGAACGCAGGACGTCTTCCGGGTCGCTTGCGGGTCCTAACGTACATACAATTTTCGTCTTAAGCATACTCACCTGCTATGAATAGTATTTGCGGGATAATGCGCGACAGTCGGCGGAGTGTGCGCTTCGTTCGCCAACGAATCTCGACTCCTTATTATACCACACTTTTACCCGTTTGTCAAGTGTTTTTTTGCGACAGTCGGGACGCCGTGCGCGGTAAAAAAACATGTTGCATAACCGCGATTTCTGTGTTATAATGACGTAATGAGTTACGAGTGCGCCGTGCCGTCGACGGCGGCTGTGACTCGGTTAACAGGCTCGAACGCTCATGGAGAGGTGATGACGATGAAGCCCGACAAACGCAATACTCGTCCCGGCAAGTTCAAGCGTAAGCTTGTACCCGTTGCGGTAACCCCTGCCGTTAAGGCGAAGCCGAAGTTCTCGCTGCGGGCGTTCGCGACGGAGCGCTTGCCGACCGCCGTCAGCGTACTCATCTTCACGGCCGCGACAGCGGCGATAGTCGGCGCCGCCGTGTACAGCCCGCCGTTCAGCGGAGTCGCGATGGCGGACGGCGAGCCGTACGTCGTGCTTGCCCACGCCGTCATCGGGTACGGCGAGCCGCTGCCGCGATTCTCCGACGCGGAGTACGAGGTTCTGACGGAGGTCGATACCGCCGTCGTCGGCGATACCGTACTGGAGCTTAAAATCGACCGCCGTACGTACTTCTCCACGCTGTCCGTCGTCGACGCTGTCGCGCCCGTCGCGGTGACTCGAGACCGCGTCATCATAATGGGCGAGCGCCCCGACCCGTTCGACTTCCTGGAAAGCGTCAGCGATTACTCCGGCGACGTAACCGCGACGTTCGACGGGGAGACCTCCGAACGCTTCTCCACGCCCGGCACGCACTCACTGGACATCGTCGTCACGGACGCGTACGGCAATGCGTTAACCGTGAGCGCGAGTGTTACCGTGCTTCGCGGCACGTTCTACCTGCGCGGCGACATCGGGGATGAGATCGCGCTGGACAGCTTCGTGTTCGACGAGGCTCCGGGCGCGAAGCTTGTTAACCGCGAGTACAAGGATTTCGCGCTGCCCGGACGATATCGGCTGTACATCGCGCTGGACGGGCGGGAGGTTCCCGTGACGCTGGAGATGTTCGACGTCACGCCTCCGACGTTCGACGGCGTACGCGATCAGAACGTACGGGTCGGAGGAACGGTTAGCTATCGCGAGGGCGTTACGGCAAGTGATAACGTTGACGGCGAAAATATACCGTTCGATGTAGACGCGTCCGCGGTTGACCTGAACACGCCCGGCAAGTATGAGACGGTCTACACCGTCGTCGACGCCGCAGGTAACGCGACCTCTGCCACCGCGTATGTCACCGTGCTTAAGAAGAACGCGCCCGCGCCCAAGCCGGCGGCGAATCTTCGCGCTACCGCCGAAATCACGCCCGAGTACATGGACGGGGTCGCGGACGAGATCCTCGCCTCGCTTAACCTTTCGGGGCTGTCCTCTGATCAGAAGGTTCTCGCGATCTACAAGTTCGTTAAGTCGCGGCTCTCCTACGTCCACGATACGGAGAATCGCGAGGTTTACCTGGCGTCTTACTATGCATTGAAGAACGGGCGCGCCGACTGCTACTCGCATTACGCGCTGTCGGAGCTTTTGCTTAAGCGTGCGGGATTCCAAACCGTGCGAATTCAGCGTTCCGGCGGGCGCAGTAACCACTATTGGAATCTGATCTATACGACGAGCGACTCCACGGGCGTAACGGGCTGGTACCACTTCGACACGACGCCGTTCTCCACCGCGAAAGCGGATCAGCACCTGTTCACGGAGAAGCGAGCGCAGGAGCTTACAGAGCTTCGCGGGTTCAACTGCTATGTGTATGAGGCGAGCCTGTACCCGGAAGTCGTCTGGGAGTAGTTCGCACATCCCCGAGTTACGTAAAATTTGCGCCGTTTGACACGGCTCCGGGTAACGATGACAATGCTTCTGACTACTTATTTGGAAAAATCTTACCGTCGAGTGCCGGATAAAGTCGCGATTACGGACGGCGAGACAGAGTGGACGTTTGCGCGTCTGCGCGGATTCGCCGCCGCCGGAGCGCGGTCGCTTAGCGGATTCGGCAACGCGCCGGTCGCGGTCGTTATGGACAAGTCGCCGCTTGCGATTGCGGTGTTTCTCGCGGTGTTGTACTCCGGGCGGGCGTACGTGCCGCTGTCGAAGGATTTGGGCGCGGCGCGGATTAACGCCGTGCTAAGCAACGTTGAGCCTACGGTCGTCGTTACGGACGATGCGGAGTTTTCGCGAGGCTTAACGTACGATTGCGCGGTGCTGGAGGCTTCGCAGATAGGCTCCGCCGACGCCGAGCTACCGGACTCCGCCGACGCCGAGCCGCTCGACCTGCCCGATACGTCGACTGCGTTTATCCTGCACACCAGCGGCAGTACCGGCGTTCCCAAATGCGTACCGCTAAGCCATCGCAACGCCGTCACGTGCGTCGAGTCGCTCTCGCGCATTTTGGACGCGTCCGAGGACTCGCGCTTCGGCGTGCAAGTTCCGCTTACCGGGGTCGCGGCGGTTAAGGACGTGTATCTTTCGCTTAAGCTCGGCGCGACGCTGGTACTACTGCCTAAGACCTTGTTCGTCACGCCCGTTAAACTCGTGGAGTTCCTAAACGCGCAGCGAGTGGACACGCTGATGTGGGTCGCGTCCGCGCTGTCGCTAGTCTCGAGGCTCGGCACATTCGGCACTGTAAAGCCGGAGCACTTGCGCAACGTCACTTTCACGGGTGAGCCGATGAACCCGGAGCAATTGCGGGTCTGGAAGTCCGCGCTTCCTCACGTGAAGTTCTATAACCATTACGGGCATACGGAGGTCTGCGCGTGCAGCGCGTACTTCGCAGTCGGCGACTCCGTGCCGGACGTAATCCCCGTCGGGCGGCACGTACCGAACACCGGGCTGATGATCATCGCAGACGACGGTACGGAGGTCACCGCGCCCGGCGTTGAGGGCGAGCTTTACATCTCCGGCTCTCGAGTCGCCGCCGGCTACTACAACGACCCGGAGCGTACCGCGCAAAGCTTCGTCCGGAATCCGCTGCACTCCCGATTCCCGGATATCGTCTACAAAACCGGAGACCTGGCAAAGTACAACCTTGACGGCGATATCGTACTGACCTCGCGCCGCGACCATCTGATTAACCTTATGGGTTACCGCATCGAGCTTGGGGAACTCGAGCTTCAAGCCTGCAAATCGGACGGCGTGCAAGCCGCGTGCGCGGTGCACGACTCCGCAAGGACGCGCATCGTGCTGTTCTATGTCGGTGCGGCGGAGGAATCCGCGCTCCGCGCACACTTGAAACTCGCGCTTCCCTCATACATGCTGCCGCAGCGCGTCGTAAGGCTGCAAACCTTGCCGATGACCGTAACGGGGAAGACGGATCGAATGAAACTCGCCGATATGGCGAAGGAGTACTAAACTCATGGACAGACTCATCGCGACACTCTTGCGCGTCAACCCGGATATCGACTACGCCTCCGAAAATGCGCTCATCTCCGACCACGTTTTGGAAAGCCTCGACTTGATTACGCTGGTCTACGAGCTTTACAGCGAGTACCAAATCCAACTCGGCGCGGAGGATCTGACCGCAGAGAACTTCGACTCCGCTGAGCGGATCCTCCAATTCATCGAGCTTAAAAGGAGCTGACGCGTGGTATTCACCACATACGAGTTCGTACTCTTCCTGGCGTGCGTGACGGCACTGTATTACACCGCGTTCAAGCGAGCACAATGGCAGTTCCTGCTGGCGGCGAGCGTCGCGTTCTACGCGTACTCCGGCTGGAGGAACCTGCTGTTCATCGCGGTAACCGTCGTAACGACGTTCATCGCGGCGCGCTGCATGGCGCGGCTTCAAGGCAAGCGTGAGCGCCGCCCGTGGCTGATCGCCGCGCTTACCGTTAACATCGGCATACTGCTGACGCTGAAGTTCACGCGGCTCGCGTTCCCGCTTGGGTTAAGCTTCTTCACGCTTCAAACGATGAGCTACCTCATCGACGCGTATCGCGCAAAAGACGGCGATGCGGTCGAGCGCAACCCGTTCAAGCTCGCGCTGTTCACCTCGTTCTTCCCGCAGCTCTTACAAGGTCCGATGTCGCGCTATGGTACGCTGAAGCGCGAGTTATTCGAGCCGCACGCGTTCTCCGGAGCGAACGTAAGCGCGGGTCTGGAGCGAATCGCGCTCGGCTATTTCAAGAAGCTCGTCATCGCCGACCGCGTCATGCCGGTAATCGGAGGGCTAAGCTATCCCGTCGCAGCCGCCGTCTACGCCGTCGCGCTGTACTGCGACTTCACCGGAGGGATCGACGTCGCGATCGGCGTTGCGAAACTGCTTGGCATCACGCTTACCGAAAACTTCGACAGCCCGTACTACTCCCGCAATATCCAGGAGTTCTGGCGGCGCTGGCACATGACGATGGGCGCGTGGTTCCGCGACTACGTCTTCTCTCCGCTGTCGACGTCGCTGCCCAGTATCCGACTCGCTGCGCCGTGCAAGCGAGCATTCGGCGACCGAATCGGGCGGCGAGTCCCGATCTGGCTGACGATTATGGTAACGTGGTTCGCCACAGGGTTATGGCATGGCGCGGACGCGCACTTCATCGTATGGGGACTTGCGAACGGAGCCGTCATCATCGTATCGCAAGAGCTTACGAACAGCAGCCGAGACTTCGCGCGGAAGTTCCCGCGGCTCACCGCGTCCAAGGTGTTCGACGCGTTCCGAATCGTTCGCACGTTCTGCCTGATGTCCCTAATCCGCAGTCTCGACTGGACGATAATGCGGGAGTCCTCCGCCGCGCTTGGAACCTCCGACTGGCTATGCGCGGGGCTTGCGACGCTTTTCGTCGTATTCTACTCGAGGCTTCGCCAAAAGCGCTCAAGCCCGGAGTTCAACCTCGCGTTCGCGTGCGTGATGGTCGTGCTGATCGCGGTGTTCGGCGCGTACGGGCAGGGCTACAGCGTCTCACAGTTCATCTATACGAGGTTCTAACGCATGAAGCTACGGATACTCGCGATCCTTGCGGCGTTCACGCTGACGCTTGCGGCGGCGCAGCACTTGCTGACGCCGAAGTACGTCGGCGATGTGCCGGAGGGCGCGTTCATCGCGGAGTACTACCGCGCCGACGCTGACAACTCCGTGATCGTGCTCGGCTCCAGCAAGGCGTACAGCGCGATTAACCCGGTCGCGATGTTCAACTCTCACGGCGTGACGAGCTACGTTCGAGCCGCGCCGGAACAGCGCATATGGCAAAGCCTCTACGTGCTGGAAGATACGCTCAAGCGCGAGACTCCGCAAGTCGTGGTACTTGACATACTGGAGATGTACAATGGCGAGTACTCCTCCGAGGCGTACAATCGGCTGAACCTCGAGGGGTTGCGCGATCCGCTCGTCAAGGCGTACGCGGCTCTCGAGTCCGGCGCGGAGCTTTCCGACGGTCCCGGTTC
>JAITGH010000165.1 GCA_031280855.1 Oscillospiraceae bacterium
CTCTCACTTTCACAGGAGACTGAACGCTTCTTCCACGGCATATCCGAAAAGAGTAACGCCGTTTCGCTCGGGATACGAGGGATCGCGGATATGAACCAAGAACTCTCGTGTGAGATTCGCAAGATCAACGAGCGATTGGATCGGATCGCAATCGTCGTGCAAGCCAACGCGTCCGGCGCGCAGGAAAGCTCCGCGCTAAGCCACGAGATGTCCGGCACCGCGTCCATGCTTCGCGCTCAGACGGAACTGTTCCGGCTGTAGTAATGCAGAATTACTTGACGGCTTTGCGATTTAGAGGTTCGGAACGCTGCTTTTGGGAGAAAGTCGCGTTCCGAATCTACGTCCTCACGGTGGCTCAACGTATGTCGACTCGCGTTCTTACATGAAACGGCACGTTTTAGCGCGGGCTATTGTTAAAACGTTCGCTTAAACCCTTGACAAGCTGTGAGAAAAGGTATATAATGAATGTATACAATCTCAAACAAGGGAGGGCGCGTCAATGGCAAGAGTCTTCAATTTCTCTGCGGGTCCGTCGATGTTACCGGAGGCGGTGCTGGAGCAAGCGGGCGCTCAGATCACGAACTTTCAAGATTCCGGGCAATCGGTGATGGAGATGTCGCATCGCAGCAAGGTATTCGCGGAGATCTTTGACGAGACGAAGGCGAATCTTCGCGCCGCGCTGAATGTACCGAAGACGCATGAAATCCTGTTCCTACAGGGCGGTGCGACGATGCAATTTGCGGCGGTGCCGATGAATCTTACGGCGGGCGATCGCCGCCGCGCCGACTATGCGATCACCGGTAGCTTCTCTAACCTTGCGTACAAGGAGGCGCAGAAGTTCGCGTTCTGCAATAAGGCGTGCAGCTCGGAGGATTCGAACTTCAGTTACATCCCGGAGCAGAGCCAATTGAAGCTCGACCCCGGCGTCGCGTACTTCTATTACTGCGCGAATAACACGATCTACGGCTCGGAGTGGCCGTACGTTCCGGAGACCGCCGTACCGCTGGTTAGCGATATGTCCTCGAACATCCTAACGCGGGAGGTCGATTTTGACCGTCACGCAGTCGTGTTCGCCGGTGCGCAGAAGAACATGGCGCCCGCCGGGGTGACCGTCGTGATCGTGCGTAAGGACTTGCCGAAGGCGCTTGACGGTACGCCGGTTATGCTTGACTATCAGACGATGATCAAAAGCGACAGTATGCACAACACGCCGCCGTGCTGGAGCATCTATATACTCGGGCTGACGCTTAAGTGGATGATTCGCAACGGCGGGATTGAGGGAATGGCTCAGTTGAAGCAACAGCGAAGCTCACTGGTGTACGACTTCATCGACAACAGCGATCTGTTCAGCGGTACCGTGAGGCGTTCGGATCGCAGCGGTATGAACATCACGTTTACCACAGGCGATGAGTCGCTTGACCGCAAGTTCGTCAGCGACGCGGAGTCCGCCGGGCTGGTTAACCTTGCGGGGCACCGCAGTGTCGGCGGTATGCGTGCGTCGATGTACAACGCGATGCCGATAGAGGGCGCCGCCGCGCTCGTCGCGTTTATGAAACGATTCGAGCTGTCCGTTAAGGGCGTTAATTAGGAGGGTTTGCATGTTCAAGATAAAGCTATACAATAAGATTGCGAAGGTCGGGCTGGATCGGCTTGACCCTGCTAAGTTCGTTTACGGCGAGGAGATCGAGCTTCCGGACGCGATCATCGTGCGCAGCGCAAAGATAACGCCGGAGCACCTCACACCGGGGTTGAAGTGCATCGTGCGAGCCGGTGCCGGAGTTAACAATATTTGCGTAGACGAGTGCCGTGAGCGCGGGATCGCCGTATTCAACACGCCCGGCGCGAATGCGAACGCAGTCAAGGAGCTTGCGATCGCCGCGCTGATACTCGCGTCACGCGATATCGTCGGCGGGATCGCGTGGACGCGGGCGAACGCGTCCGACTCGGACGTTCCCACTCTTGTGGAAAAGGGCAAGGCGCAGTTTACAGGGCCGGAGATTATCGGCAAGACGCTCGGGCTGATTGGGACGGGAGCCGTTGGCGCATTGGTCGCGAGAGCTGCGAACGCGCTCGGGATGCGTGTACTTGCGGCGGATCCGTTCCTGTCGGAGGGCGCTCGCACCGCACTTTCTGATTGCGTCACGTTTGTCGATGACGGCAAAGTCAAGCTTGGCGACTTTACGGAGGTCTTCGCTCAAAGCGACTACATCTCGCTGCACGCTCCGGTTACTGCTGATACTCGCGGAGGAGTGAACTCGTCGACGATTGCGAAGATGCGCGACGGTGTGCGGATCGTTAATCTTGCGCGTGCGGAGCTTGTCGACGACGACGCGTTACTGGCGGCACTGGCGTCCGGCAAGGTTGCGCGTTACGTGACCGACTTGCCGACGAATAAGACGGCAGACGCGGCGGGAGTGATTGCGATTCCGCACCTTGGCTCTTCCACGCCGGAAAGCGAGGACAACTGCGCCATTATGGCGGCGGATACGGTTACCAACTACTTCATTAACAATGCCACGACGGGCAATATCCGATAACGCATATATGTGTACAAGTCATTAGAGACTGTCAGAGCGTCACGCCCTTAATCTGCCGCAGTACGAATCCATAGCGGCTGTTCAACCCGTTGATCGCGAAGATCGCGGACTCGACCATGTCCGCGTCTACGGCGGCGTCGAAGTCCGACCACGCGGAGTTAAGCTCGCTGCCCACCATCGCCAGCTCTGCCAGCAGTCTGCTACGCTCATCTGAACCTGAGTGCTTCAATCGTTTCTTCATACGGTAACCTTTCCATAGTGATCATATCGGTAGGATTATACACCTTTAGGAGGTAAATTATACAATGGCAATAACTGTTATAGTAGGAGCGCAGTACGGTGACGAGGGTAAAGGCAAGATGAGCGACTACCTTGCGAAAGATGCGGACTTCGTTGCGAGATTCCAGGGCGGCGATAACGCCGGACATACCGTTCTTAACCAATACGGAGTGTTCAAAATGCACCTTGTCCCGTGCGGAGTGTTCACCCCGGGAGTCATCAATTTCATCGGCACGGGAACCGCGGTTAACCCGGACGTGCTGATCGAGGAATTGGATACGCTTAACGACGTAGGTATTGACACGTCCGAGCTATACCTGTCGGAGCGTGCTCAGCTTGTGCTGCCGTATCACGTACAGCTTGACGAGCAGATGGAGGCACGGTCAAGCGGAATCGGCACGACGAAGCGCGGCATCGGGCAAGCCTATGCGTTCAAACTGTTGCGCAAGAATCCGCGTGCAGGCGACTTGCGCGACATTGACGAGTTCGAGCGCATACTTGGCGAGGCGAACGACATCGGGATACCGGGTATCGACTTCGCGATACCGCGTTCGACGCTGGAGCGTTGGGCGGAGCGGCTCGTACCCATATTGCGGGAGCCGCTGTCGCTAGTGCACGGTCAGATCGCCGCCGGGAAGAATCTGCTGTTCGAGGGTCAGCTTGGCGTGATGAAGGACATTGACCAGGGCATCTACCCGTTCGTAACCAGCAGTCACACTACTGCGAGCTATGCGGCGGTAAGCGCGGGATTCCCGGCGCGGCTGATCACCGATGTTATCGGTGTAGCGAAAGCGTTCGAAAGCGCGGTCGGCAAGGGTCATTTCCCGACGGAGATGGGCGAGGACGAGGCGGCGCCGTTACGCGGCACCGGGGAGAATCCGGACGACGAGTACGGGGCGCGCACCGGGCGCTCACGCAGACTCGGGTGGCTCGATATGGAGGTTCTGCGGTTCGCTCACAAGATCAACGGGTTCGATGCGCTCGCGCTTACCAAGCTTGACAAATTGGACGCGCTTGCGGAGATCAAGGTCTGCACGCACTACGCAAGCGGAACGTCGGAGCCGGTGTATCGCGCATTCCCGGGCTGGCTGAGCGATACTACGAAGTGCAAAACGTTCGACGCGCTGCCGACGGAGGCTCAAGCCTACGTCCGCTTTATCGAGGCCGAGCTTAACGTTCCCGTACGTTGGATCGGTAACGGTCCCGTTCGCGACGACGTGATCGCGAGGTAGCACCGCGTAACTGAGTAGCGTCTTGCGTGATATTAGAGAAAACTAGCTGAGGTACCCACACATGCACACCACTACAATCCGCACGCGGTTCGCGCCGAGTCCTACCGGGTTCATGCACATCGGCGGAGTGCGCACCGCGCTGTACGCCTACCTGATTGCGAAGCACTCCGGCGGGCAGTTCTTGCTTCGGATCGAGGACACCGATCGTGAGCGCTACGTCGAGGGCGCGGTAGACGCGATCTACCGCAGTCTGCGCGATTGCGGGCTTAACTGGGACGAGGGTCCCGACGTCGGCGGAGCCGTCGGACCGTACGTGCAAAGTGAGCGGCGAGAGCTCTACCGCGAGTATGCCGAACGGCTCCTCGAGCTTGGCGGAGCGTTCCGCGACGGCGACGCGATCCGTCAAAAAATCCCGCGTGAGGGTTCCACTACGTTCCACGACGCCGTCTACGGCGAGATTACCGTGCCGAATGACTCCGCCAGCATGAACGAGGGCGTGTTGCTCAAGTCTGACGGATTGCCGACCTACAACTTCGCGAACGTCGTCGACGATCACCTCATGGGAATCACGCACGTCGTGCGCGGCAGCGAGTATCTCAGTTCCGACGCGAAGTATGACCTGCTGTACCGCTCGTTCGGCTGGGAGATCCCGACGTACGTCACGGTGCCGCTGATTATGCGCGATGCGACTCACAAGCTTTCGAAACGTGCCGGAGACCCGACGTATGAGGATCTGATCGCGGAGGGATTCCTGCCGCAGGCGATCCTGAACTACGTCGCGCTGTTGGGCTGGAGCCCCGGCGGGGAGCGCGAGTTCTACACGCTGCCGGAACTGGCAGACGCGTTCGACATTCGCGGGATCTCGAAATCGCCCGCGCTGTTCGACAAGGTCAAGCTCCGCTACTTTAACGCGCACTATATCCGCGAGATGCCCGTTGACGAGCTTGCGGCGATGATTCGCCCGCGTATTCCGGCGGAGCTGGACGCGAGGCTGCTCGCGCCGCTGTTGCATCAGCGAATCGAGACGCTTGGCGACGTCGGAGATGAGTCGCGGCTAAAACTGCGATTCCTGTGGGACTTCAGCGAGGACTACGCTCTTACGCTGTTCGACAACAAGAAGGCGAAGACGAACGCAGCGGTCGCGCTTGGTGTGCTGACGCATCTGTTGCCGGAGCTTGAGAGGCTCGAGCCGTGGAGCCTTGACGAGATTGCCGCGTTGCTTACCACGGCGGTGGAGCGGCTGGAGCTGAAGACGGGTGCGGTATTCGGAGCGCTTCGAGTTGCGGTAAGCGGTGAGAGCGCGACTCCCGGCGGTCCTGCGGAATTGTGCGAGGTGCTCGGGCGCGCTGAGTCGCTGCGCCGCGTCCGAATCGCAATCAATAGGCTCGAGCAATTAGGAGGCGTGCTTGATGAAGAAGATTAACGGAGTCAGTCCGAAGCTCGTGCTCATCGCGACTCTTGTTGCGATCGCGCTGCTCATCGTCGGGTGGCAGACGCGGCATCTATGGATGCCGCTTTCGGTGAGGGAGATTACGCCGTCGTCGACATCTGCGATTGTGGAGGTTACGCCGTCCGAGGGTGCGGATGTGACCGCGCCGGTTGAGTCGCTCACCCCATCGCCCGTTGCGACTCCGGTTAAGGCGTCGTTTATTGACGAGTTTTACCCGGAGGCGACGACCGCATCGCTCGCGCCTATCGTCGCCGAGGAGTTTTGCTCGGACTTCGCCGACATCACGGAACCCTCGCCATACGCGTTCGGCAAGGAGAACTACAACGGGCGCCGAGTAACCGTCAGCAATGACGTCAAGACCGTGGAAATCTACCTCACCGCAACCGATGGCGGCGTGTGGGCGTGCGTGCTTACCGTGCCGTTCGGCGACCCGAATCGGGAACTTCCCGCGCTTCGGGCGCGGCTCGCCGAGTGGACTATGCCGGATGAACCGGCGAAGAACTCATAACGATCTCGAGAACGCAGCTTACCAAGCTGCGTTCTCACTCGCTTTATAGTATTGGATATCAGGATTTGGTTACGAAATGTAGTAAAATTATCGTGAAAATGGTCAAAATCTAGTAGAGTTGTACAACATGCACAAAATATTGGCTCAAATTTTGTGAATATTTACTGTATACAAGCCGTTGTAAATGTGTTATAATGTAACACACAATACAACAAAACTTTGATGGAGGCAAACAGCCATGTCAAGCGTAAGCCTTAAAGGCATTTTTAAGAAGTACGCCGGGGGAGTAGTCGCAGTGTCCGACTTCAACCTTGAGATCGAAGACAAGGAGTTCATTATCTTGGTCGGGCCGTCGGGTTGCGGGAAGTCAACGACGCTGCGTATGATTGCCGGACTGGAAGAGATTACTCAAGGTGAGTTACTTATCGACAGTCATCTGGTAAATGACGTACCGCCGAAAGAGCGCGACATCGCGATGGTGTTCCAGAACTATGCGTTGTATCCGCATATGACGGTGTTCGAGAATATGTCGTTCGGATTGCGGATCCGCAAGATGCCGAAGGACGAGATTCGCCGCAGAGTCGATGAGGCCTCGCAGATCCTCGAGATCACGCATCTGCTTGATCGTAAGCCCGCCGCACTGTCCGGCGGTCAGCGTCAGCGCGTCGCGCTAGGACGCGCCATCGTCCGTAACCCGAAGGTATTCCTACTTGACGAGCCGCTGTCGAACCTCGACGCCAAGCTCCGTACCGCCATGCGCAGTGAGCTGATCAAACTGCATAAGAAGCTTGCGACTACGTTCATCTACGTTACCCACGATCAGACGGAGGCCATGACGAGGGGATCCCGCATCGTCGTCATGAAGGA
>JAITGH010000016.1 GCA_031280855.1 Oscillospiraceae bacterium
CTGCGGGGCGAATCCACACTCTATGCGCGAGCGTGCCCGGTAAGTGGACGCTGATGAGCTGCACTCAAGGCGCGGGCTTGTCGTTGAAGTGGCTGCGGGAGACGTTGCGGCTTCCGCAGTCGTACGGGGAGATGGACGCGCTTGCGGCAAGCGTCCCGATCGGCGCGGAGCGCTTGCTGTTCCTGCCATACCTACAGGGCGAGCGGTCGCCGCACCCTGACCCGAACGCTCGAGGCGTGTTCTTCGGGCTTAGCGCGATTCACCGAGACTCGCACATGATTCGCGCAGTGTTGGAGGGCGTGGCATACTCCCAGCGAGAGTGCGTGGACGTATTCCGGGAATTGGGAGTGAACGTGGACGACATGACGTTCACAGGCGGCGGCGCGAGGAGCGCGCTATGGCGGCAGATGCTGGCGGATCTGTACGGATGCCCGGTGAAGACGCTGGCGAATGACGAGGGCGCGGCACTGGGCGCGGCAATGCTTGCCGCCGGAGCGTTGGACTCGCGCCCCGCAGTCTCCGGAGCCGTCGCGCCAAACGGCGGCTCTGCCGACGCGTACGAGACGTATTACCGCGTGTACGCGTCGCTGTATCCGATGATGAAGCCTGCGTTCAACGCTTTGACCGCGCTTGGGCGCAACGCGTGAGGGCGGGGTCGGGAGATCACCATTTTGCGGGTAATAATCGCGGCGCATAATAAGTCGAGGGTTGACGCGACGCTGCTCATATGGTAAACTGTTGATATATGGAAAAATCAACATCATAGGAGGATCGACCCATGAAACGAAACCTAGCGTTACTGCTGACACTCGCACTTGCGCTGACGTTGCTCGGCGCGTGCGGAGGCGATGACTCCGCCGTGAGTCCGTCGGCTTCGCCAAGCGGCGAAGCCTCACCAAGCGCGTCGGGCACGCCGAGCAACACGGACGCGCAGCCAACTCAGGCGGTCTCGGCGACGACCGGGAATACCGTTACCACTCAGTTCGCAACTTACGAGACGGACGAGTGGGGGATTCCACTGGAGAGCTATGAGTACGAGCTTCCGCTGACGAGCTCTACGAAGGCGTTCACGTACACGTACTCGTCGATAATCGTCGGAGAGATCCCGGACGAGGGCGTTGCCGCGATGCAGTTCCAGACCATGCTGCGCGAGAAGACCGGCGTGGTACTGGAGTACAACGACATACCGTTTATGTCGAGGATGGATCGCTTCGCGCTCGACCTTGCAAGCGATAATCTGGACGACTTGATTTCCGGCTTCACGATCTACTTCCCCGCGCCGCTTCAGAACGCTTTGGACGAGAACTTCACGGTGAATCTGTACGATTACCGGGAGTACTTCCCGAACTACTGGATGAACGTCAACGCTCACAGCGACGACATCAACGTGCTGGCGCAGGCGATGCCGTACCGCGAGACGATGTACGCGTTTTTGGGTATGGAGGCGGAGTATGTGACGCGCAATAGCCTCGGCGCCCGCGGCGATTGGCTTGACAAGATCGGCAAGACGAATATGGACATCGTGACGATGCAGGATCTTCACGATATGCTGGTTGACTTCAAGGTGCAGTGCGGAGCGGACTCGCCGTTCCTGCTGATGAACACGATTGATCCGCACCAGTCGTTCAGCGCGTTTGATACAAACGGGGCATTCGTGGGGTTGCCGGGACGGATCGTGGTTGACGGTAAGGTTCAGCTTGCGATGCAAAGCGAGAACGACAAGAAGCTAATGACGATGCTGAACCAGTGGTATGAAGAGGGGTTAGTGCCGCAGGACTGGCAATCGATCGGCGCGACGGCGGATTCGATGCCCGGGCTGTTCGCCGGGGTACACGGAGTTACGGGCATGATAGCGGGCGAGGGCGACGGCTTCGGGATCAACGCGACCGATCCGAATGCATATTGGGTGCCGCTGCACAAGCCCGTGCTGACACGCGGTCAAACGTTCCATCTTGGCGATGTGCGCACGTGGATCGGGATCGGCTCGTGGGGGATCAGCTCGAAGTGCAGCAACATCCCGTTACTGATGACGTACTGCGACTGGTTTTACAGTCCGGCGGGAATGTTCGATTGGAACTACGGCGTTGAGGGCTACACCTTCACGTTCAACGAGAACGGAGAGCCTCAGCTGACCGACTTCCTGATAAACCATCCGTCCGGAACTTCGTGGGCGCTGTTGCAGTATTGCATGGACGACGTGCTGGAGGGCGGGATTACCATGCGTATGCGGACGTACGCGTATCCCGGCGGTGAGAAGTTCAAGGCATGGCACGCATTCTGGGATAACCCGGAGTATTACAAGTACGATGGCTCCATGCAGTACCCGACGGCGATAACGCTGACCAGGGATCAGAACTCGCGGATTGCTACGCTTTCCGCTGATATATCGACATTCATCGCGGAGAACTATCTGTCGTTCATCGATGGCTCGAAACCGTTCTCCGAGTGGAACGCGTATATGGCGAGCGTCAAGGCGTTGGGCTGGGACGAGTGCGAGCTGATCTATCAGAACGCATACGACGACTTCATGGAACGCTTTGCATAGAGGGCTCGCAGATGCGATAGATAGGGAGGATACGATGACCAAGGTGAGGTGCGTCGGCGTAACGGTGCCGGAGTTCGTGGAGGGCGAGGGTCGTAACTTCGCGGCGAGACGGCTGATACAGGTAGTCGCGTCGGCGGCAAGCGGCTCGCAGTTACCGATCGCGGCGGCGATCTGCGAATACTATCGCGGTGCGTATTTGGCGATTACCGATAGCGTGGACGAGTCTGACGGCGGGTTTCGCTCGACCGTGGAGGGCAACGTCGTAAGAATCTTTCCGAACGGCGAGGCGTACTCCGGCGACTCGTACATCGGGCGCGTCGAGTGGACTTACGGGGACGATTGACAATGTATACATGTTTACGAGGGTTAGGTACGCAAACTTTTTGAAAAAAGTTTGACAAAAACTTTTATATACTTCTCATAGAGGGAAACTAAGGTGCCCTGACGGCACCTTAGTTTCGAGGTAGTTGCTAATATGGGTCCAGCGTCACGCTGGACGCCAAGCTTGATAATCGCAAGGGCTAATATGGGTCCAGCGTCACGCTGGTTTTTGAAAAAAAGTTTGACAAAAACTCTTACATTTTGTCATATGCGTCTACGGAGGGATCTTAAGATCCTGCCGGTGTGAAGTAACGTAGCTTGACACACCTCGAAACTCTCGCGCCATCAGGGCGCGAGAGTTTCCGTCCGGGGGGCGCAGAGGCTAATGTGGGTCCGGCGTCTCAATGCATTGTCGAGCGTACCCTTCCCGACGCGGAACGCGCAAATGTAAAAAAAGAGCAAAATGTGCGGAATGTAGTTGACATTTGGGTTGCGCGGTGGTAGAATGGGTTTGCAGTGTAAAATTGCATTTTCTAAGAAGGAGAGCGAGCGAAGTTGAACATTTTGGTGGTCAACGGCGGATCATCGTCGTTGAAGTATCAGCTCTATGATATGGAGCGCGAGGTAGTAACGGCAAAAGGGCTGTGCGAGCGTATCGGGCTGGGCGGCAGCAGGCTGACGCATACTGCGATGGAGTCCGGCGTGAAGACAGTGTACGAGGGCGCGATGGACGACCATAAGGCGGCGATCGCGCAGGTTTTCAATGCGCTGGTGGCGAGCGAGGGCGGCGTGCTGAAGTCACATACGGAGATCGACGCAGTCGGGCATCGCGTACTGCACGGCGGCGATAAGTTTACCGAGTCGGCGATCGTGACCGATGAGATCGAAGCCATGGTGGAACAGTTGATTCCGCTTGGACCGCTTCATAACCCCGCGAACCTCGCGGGGATTCGTGCGTGCCGCGACCTAATGCCGGGAGTGCCGCAAGTCGCGGTGTTCGATACCGCGTTCCACCAGACGATGCCGGAGCACGCGTACACATATGCGATTCCGTACGAGTACTATGACAAGTACGGCGTGAAGCTGCGCCGCTATGGATTCCACGGCAGCAGTCATCGTTATGTGTCTGAACGTGCGGCGAAGATGCTGGGCAGGGAGAGCGACCCGAACTTCAAGGTGATCGTGTGCCATTTGGGCAACGGCTCGTCATTCTCCGCGTGTAAGGGCGGACGGAGCGTCGATACGTCCATGGGTCTGACTCCGCTTGAGGGGATCCCGATGGGGACGCGCTCCGGCTCCATCGATCCGACAATCCTACAGTTCATCATGAATCGCGAGGGGCTGAGCATGGACGAGATGATCGACGTGCTTAACAAGAAGTCAGGAGTGCTGGGGATAAGCTGCGTAAGCTCCGACTTCCGCGATATTGACGGCGCGGCGAAAGAGGGCAACCATAACGCTCAACTCGCGCTGGACATCTTCCGGTACGTCGGGAAGAAGCTGATCGGAAGTTACGCCGCTGCGCTGGAGGGGGTGGACGCGATCGCGTTTACCGGCGGCGTGGGCGAGAACTCCGGCGATACTCGCGCCGCGATGACCTCCGGGCTGGAGTTCATGGGCGTAGTGCTGGACGCGGAGAAGAACGCAGAACGCGGCGCGGAGCGCGACGTCAGTGCGGCGGAATCCCGCGTGCGAATCCTCGTAATCCCTACGGACGAGGAGTTCGTCATCGCCGCCGATACCGTGCGGCTCACAGCCGCCGGTGTGACACCGGACTCACAGTAGCCACTGCATTTGATTCATGGAAACTCTCGTGTCCATATGACACCCGAGTTTCGGTGGCAGCGTAATCGGCATAGAACGGTGGAATGGAGAAAGAACGATGGCGAAGAAGCAAGTACAGCCGGAGCGTGCGGCTCCGGCGTCCGATAAAGATAGGGCGCTTGCGACAGCTCTGGCGCAGATCGAGAAGAACTTCGGCAAAGGCTCGATCATGCGTCTGGGCGAGAGGCAGTCGTCCGATATCGGAGCGATCAGCACGGGTTCGCTGACGCTGGACGTAGCGTTGGGAGTGGGCGGGATCCCGAAAGGGCGCGTGATCGAGATCTACGGGCCCGAAAGCTCCGGGAAGACTACGCTCGCGTTGCACGTGATCGCGTCGTGCCAAAAGTCGGGAGGGACGGCGGCGTTCGTCGATGCGGAGCACGCGTTAGACCCCGTGTATGCGAAAGCGCTGGGCGTGGATACCGAGAATCTGCTGATCAGTCAGCCCGACACCGGAGAGCAGGGTCTGGAGATAACGGAGGCGCTGGTGCGCTCCGGAGCCGTAGACATCGTGGTAATCGACAGCGTCGCGGCGCTGGTGCCTCGGGCAGAGATTGAGGCGATGATGGGCGACAGCGTAGTAGGACTGCAAGCGCGGCTGATGTCGCAGGCGCTTCGCAAGCTTACGGGCGCGATCTCTAAAACCAATTGCACGGTCATTTTCATCAACCAGCTTCGCGAGAAGATCGGCATAATGTACGGGAATCCGGAGACCACGACGGGCGGCAGAGCGTTGAAGTTCTACTCCAGCGTTCGGCTTGATGTGCGCAAGGTCGAGGCGATCAAGGTCGGGACGGAGTCAATTGGTAACCGCACGCGGGTGAGGGTTACCAAGAATAAGGTTGCGCCGCCGTTTAAGGAGGCAGTGTTCGAGATCATCTTCGGCGAGGGAATCTCCCGCACCGGGGAAATCGTCGATATCGGGATCAGCCTTGACGTTATCGAAAAGGCGGGTTCGTGGTTCACGATCAATGGTGAGCGCATCCAAGGCCGCGACGGAGTTCGCAAGTACCTGAAAGACAATCCCGAGGTTGCGGAGCAGATCGAACAGTCCATACTGGAGAAACAGCGGGAGAACGGAGTCGAGCTTACTCGAACGACAATCAGCGACTTCGACTACATGAAGGTCGGCGTGTCAGTCGCCACCGGTGTCGACGTCTCCATCGACTAGTTTAACGTGGACTCGAACGAACTGAACGAGCAGATACTCGCCGCCCGCAATCGCGCCGCTCGGTTGCTTAGCTATCGCCCGATGTCAACGGGTGAGCTTCGGCGTAAGCTGATCCAAAAGGGAGAGCCGCCATACGCCGCAGACGATGCGGTCGAGTTCCTCGTCGAGTGCGGATTCCTTGACGACGCGGAGTACGCCGCGCTTGTCGTGCGGCACTACTCCGCGAAAGGGTACAACGACTGGCGAATCCGGCAGGAGCTTCGCCGTCACCTCGTACCCCCCGATTACTGGAATGACGCGCTGGACTCGCTTTGACAATACAAGGCGGTAAAACCCTCGAAGCCCTCGCGGAGCTACGCTATGCGGTAACGTGAAGCTCCATAGCTTGTCAGCATAAACGTTCACATATTGTTTACCAATTGTGGTAGATTTCGACACATCTTTATGGTATAATGACAAGAGAAGAGGAGAGAGGAAACAGGGGACGGGGATTATGCGGCACTTGCACGGAGACGTTCCGCCAATTCCTACTTACTAATCCCTGATTCCTATTATGGGAATGAAAGTGTTAATCGTAAGCATAACCGCAGGGAACGGGCATAACGCGACGGCGGAGTCAGTCGCGGACGAGTTCGAGCGGTTGCGCGTCGGCGGCGCGGATATCGAGGTCGCCAGGGAGGACTTCCTGGAGTACGTCGGGAACTTCTTCTACAACTTCACCGACAAGGGCTACACGTTCCTGACACTGCACTTCCCGGAGTTGTTCGGGCGAACGTACGATCTGCTGGAACATAACGAACCCGCACGCCGCGTCGCCGACATATTGCTGGCAAGCGACTACATCTCATCTCGATTCGGCAGCTATTTCCGCGACCATATGCCCGACGTCATAGTCAGCACGCACTACTTCGCCGCGTCTGCTTTAAGCAAGCTTAAGGGCGAGGGACGGCTGAGTATGCCGATCATCGGGATCAACACCGATTACTGCCTGCACCCGTTTTGGGAGGATTTCAAGTTCCTGGATTACTTGGTAACCGCCGACCCGTTGCTAACCGACATCATCGAGAAACGCGGGATCGAGCGCGATCGAATCCTCCCGTTCGGGCTGCCCGTTCGGCGCAAGTTCCTGACGTGCCTGGATAAGGCGGAGGCGCGAGAACTGCTGAGCCTGGACTTGAAGAAACGCACGGTGCTGGTTATGGGCGGCTCGATGGGCTACGGCGACATCGAGGGCATCGTGACGGAGATCCTCGCGATGGACGGCGATTACCAAGTCGTGGCAATCTGCGGGAACAATAAGCAGCTCCTGAAGTCTCTGCATAAGATCGACGACGACGACTTGCACTGTCTCGGATTCGTCAATAACGTGGAGCTGTACATGGACGCCGCCGACTGTATCGTCACGAAGCCCGGCGGACTGACAAGTACCGAGTTCCTCGCGAAGAACTTGCCCGCGATCCTTGTGAACCCGATTCCGGGTCCCGAGCAACGGAACATGCAGTTCCTGTGTAACTCCGGCTGCGCAATGCACGCGGGAAAGAACTTCACTGTCTCCGAGGCGCTTCGTCTCATGTTCGACGACCCGTACCGCTTGCCGGAAATGCGCGCCGCACTTAAACGCTACTCAAGACCCGACTCCGCCGCCCGTATCTGCGAGTTCGCTATCCGTCTGTGCGAGGGGTTTGGGGTTACGGTCTGACCGATATGCATTGAGTTGCGCAAACTCTCTTGGAAAAGTTTGCGCAACTCAGGGCTTGACCGGATTATGCCAAGTTGATACTCACGTCCTCGCGTTTTGAGCTTTCTGCGGCGAAGAACTCTTTCGGCTGATAATGCGCGTTGTTTGCGATCATGCTGGCGGGGAACTGCACTATCGCCTGATTGAACGAGGATACGTTCATATTGTATACTCGCCTGGCGGCTTGCAGGAAGTCCTCTGCGTCCATGATAGCGTCTTGCAGCTGTCTGTAGTTTTCGCTGGAGTGCAGTTCCGGATAGCTTTCCGCAATGGCGCGAATCTTCACCGTTGCCTCGTCCATCTGGCGGCTAAGCTCGCTTTTCTCGGCAATGCCCGCGCCGGAGCGCAACCCTACAAGTTTGCTAAGGGTCTCTGATTCGTGCTTAGCGTAGGCTCTTACAACGTCCGCGAGCTTTGTCAGCGTGTCGAAGCGTTTGGTCAACGCCACGTCTATGCCGGAGTCGGACTCTTGGATTTTCACCAGCAACGTCCTGAATCGGTTCGACGTGGAGATAGCCCATCCGACGACGCCGATTACCACTACCGCGAATATCGCGATTGCAACAAATGTTCCCATAGCCTGCGTTTCCTCCTTATCACGCTTGACGTGGTCACTCCCGTATGAACTTGTCGCCGTCTGAAGCCACCGGCGTGTACGCGTCTGCGCTCTGCGCGCTATTTCAGTCAGATTCGGAAGCGGAGGTTTCACGCGTATATACGCCCTCGAACTCCACGGCGTACTCGTCGAAAGCCGTTATCGTAAGCGTATCGCCGTTAAGAGCAAGCTCGAAATATTCGTCGCCCGCCACACCCGTATCTATAATGTCGAAGTATGTTGACATCGTACTAACTCCATCGACGACCATCTCGAACACTACGTTTATCATGTTCGGATAATCGTTACGAGAAATCGTAACCGTTCCAATCTCGGACGTAAACGTTCAGTACCACGGCGTCAGCTCGCTTTCAAACTCTATTGTGGGATCGAAAGTCTCATTTGCGACCGCAGGATCGGAATCGTCCTCACTAAGATCCGCGATCGCATCCGCTTTGACGTAGACATGCTTCCGACCGGTGATCTCGCTGTCATAGACGAAAGTTTTGTCGGCGGCATTGTATTCCAGCACCATCGTCGCGTCCGGGTCCTTCTTGTTCTTACCGTCCAGGACAACGCAGTTGCCGTCAAGCGCGTATTGACCCGACGATCTTCGGTCGCCGAAACTGTTATACAGCTGATAATCGCCGCCGCTAAGTTTCATCTGCTCCGCCGAACCAAGATCGGAACGCCATATACCCTCGACATCTGATTCGCTTATCGTGCTTCCGCCGCAGGCGCTTAACAGAGCGAGCACGGCGATGGCGCTCAGCGCCGCGCTGATTACCCGCGAAAAGCGGAGATTTATGTGTGTCTTCATTTCTTGTTCCTCCATAAAGTTAGATTGACGCTGCCGTTGTCTGCCGATTACCGCGTTAGGCATGGAGAACGGTTTCGGCGGGAGTCCTAACGCGGTTAGGCTGTACCGGAGCACAAATTCCTACGGCGGCAAAGTCGCTTCTAAAACCGGTATCTCGGCAATATATTTGTCACTCGCTGCTTTCGCGGTTCCCTAATTCTTCAGGTACAACGTCTCGACCATGTCAAGCACCGTTCGGATTTCCTGCGTTATGCGGTTCCGCTGTTCGGAAAGCGTCGCGTCGCCAACCGCCGTTGCCTCAAAACTGTCGCCGTTCGCGATTGCGACGTATAGCTTGTCGTCTCTGAAAGAGAGCGATACGGGACAGCCGAGCTTATCGGCGGCGAGGACGATGCCCTCCAGCACCGGCGGCGTCAGTATCCGGAACGCGGTCACCGCATCGTTCGCCGATATGGTGAACTTACTGTTAAACGCATCCAGCTCCGTCAGAATAGAGTTCTCATCGTACTTAACTTTTTTACTCTTTGGGTAAACGGCGACCGGCTCATTCGAGATGGCGTCGTGGTCAAATACCATAAACGTGCCGTGAAATATCGTGGTATATTTTTTGCGGGTGTGAGTATCGCCGTCTGAGTCCCTGTACGTTTCCTCCCGCGATTCCTGCAAGTGGATGTCTGACTGCGTGAACCGGATCCCGTGGTACTCCGCGCTAAGGTAGTCGTTGCCGGAGTATTCGTTGAACTCGAACATCTGCGATGCCTTAACGATCGGCTCATCAAGCTTCTCTGTCGGGCGGAAGTCCATATTCACGAGCACGGACTCAAGACCTTTGATTACGACTAATTCCTTGAACGCGTCCTTGTACCGCTTATTCATGGGCGACTTCGCGACCCAAAACGCCGCAACAAGCACGAGCATAATCGCTTCGACGATGTAAACCGTGTGTTCGCCGATCTCAAGCCCCAAGTCGTCCGCGTTGAAGAAGAATATCACCGATCCCACAATCTCGGCAATGATGAACACGACGAATAGCGCGTTCACAACTTGAACCTTGAGCCGCAGTCTGTCGAGGCTAAGCAGCGCGGCATCTTCGCTTTCCGCCGATTCGCGCAAGCTTCGGACTTGCTTCTTCCCGCTTTGAGCCGCGCCGATTACCGCGCCTACCGCCACCGCAATCCCCAGCAGCGCCGCCACCGTCGGCCCGAAGATCAGAACGAATATGATCAGCGCAGCGATCAGCCCGATAATGCCTCCGCCCATGACAACGAACCCGAACTCGGACCAGAATACAAACGTGATGTAAAGCGCGACTGCGGCGAATGGGATCCGTATCCACTTCGTCCATGAGTATGGGCTGTTGAATCCCAAGATATGTTTGATGAAGCGCATAGTTCCCCCTTTGCTCGTCTTCGGCTTTAGTGCGTGATGACTTCCCTCCCTAGTCGGCGTTGCAGATGAACGTCTCGCCGTACAAACTGGTCAGTTGGTACGGTGAAACTATGAACAGCTTATCAGTATCGCCGGACGGTGTTACGATTACGACGGAGTCGTTCTCGAAGTAGTACGTGTACGTCAAAGTCTCGGAGCCATAGTCAAGATCCACCGTCCAGTCGTCGAAGAAGTAGAACGAGTACTCGTTGTCGGAGTCTCCGTCGAGATGGTAGAACTCTTCGATAATTATGCTCGGCTTCACGGCTTCGGTCGGCTTCACGGCGGGAGTATTGGCGACGGGCGAGGCGCGGTAGAAC
>JAITGH010000028.1 GCA_031280855.1 Oscillospiraceae bacterium
GGGCAAACGTCCCGCGCTCATCCACGTTACCGGGAACACGGAGATCGACGCGCTGCGCTACACCGTGCGCGACGACTACTCCCACCCGATTCTCGACGGGCTGAACGGCGGGACGCTGCTGCTTATGACCATCCACAGGCGTGAGAACCTTGGTGAGCCGATGCGTAGCATCTTCCGCGCCGTAAGGCGATTCTCTCACGATTTCCCGGAGATTCGCGTCGTGTATCCGGTGCACCTGAACCCGCAGGTTCAGACTCCGGCGCGAGAGATCCTCGGCGGCGCAGAGCGCGTCACGCTGATCGACCCGCTGGAGGTTACCGACTTCCACAACTTCCTGTCACGCGCTAAGCTGGTGCTGTCGGACAGCGGCGGCGTGCAGGAGGATGCGGCGGGACTGGGGAAACCGCTGCTCGTCGCCCGCGACGTTACCGAGCGCCCGGAGGGGCTCGACGCCGGTACGCTCAAACTCGTCGGGACGGACGAGGACGCAGTCTACTCGAACCTTGCGGAGTTGCACTCTAACCACGCGCTCTACGCTAAGATGGCGTCCGCGCCGAACCCGTTCGGCGACGGATTCGCAAGCGCCAAAATCGCCGACGCAATTCTTACCGGAGGCTAACTCTATGAACGAACCCGTATACCTGGACGATTCGCGCAACGCGCTTATCGCGCTTGATCAGACTCTGCTTCCTCATGAGCAACACCGGCTGGAGCTTACAACCGCAGAGCAAGTGTGGGAGGCGATCAAAACGCTGCGAGTGCGCGGCGCTCCCGTCATCGGCGTCTCTGCCGCGATCGGCGCGTACGTCGCGGCTCGTAACATCGTGGCGACAACGCTCGAAGGCTTCACAGCGGAGTTCTCAAAGCTGTGCGCGTATCTTAACAGTTCTCGCCCGACCGCCGTGAACCTAAGCTGGGCGTTACGGCAGATGCAGTCCGCGTTACGCGGCGATACTCGCGACGCGTGGCTGGAGTCACTGCGGGAGTGCGCACTTGAAATCTACCGCAATGCGATCCTCGATACGGAGTCGATCGCGGCGCATGGACTGACGCTCGTCAAGCGCGATTGCGGAATCCTGACGCACTGTAATGCCGGTCGGCTTGCGTGCATGGGCAAGGGTACGGCTACCGCGCCGATCTACGCCGCGCACGACGCGGGGTATAACCCGCGAGTCTATGCCGACGAGACGCGCCCTCTTATGCAAGGCGCACGGCTTACGGCGTTCGAGCTTCATCAGGCCGGACTCGACGTTACGCTGATTTGCGACAACATGTCGGCAAGCCTGATGAAGTCCGGCGCGATCGACGCGGTATTCGTCGGAGCCGACCGCGTCGCGGCTAACGGCGATGCCGCGAACAAAATCGGAACGCTTGCCGTCGCGATACTCGCAAAACAGTACTGCGTGCCGTTCTACGTGTGTGCGCCGTACTCCACGATCGACGCGGGAACACCTACCGGCGCGGACATAGTGATCGAGCAGCGCGATCCGACGGAGGTCTCGCATATGTGGTTCTCGCGCCCGTCAACCTCGCCCGGCGTGAAGGTCTACAACCCCGCGTTCGACGTTACGGACGCGGAGCTTATCACGGCGTTTGTCACGGAGCGCGGGATCGTGCGCGGTCCCTACAACTTCTTCGGGTAATGTCAGAAATTTGTTGTAGTACGAGGATAATGACCGCCGCTGTATGTTTTTCATCGCTCCACCGTTGCAACAGTGAGGCATGGGAAAAACTGCAAGGGAGGCAGACGAAGTAATACCCAAATTTATGACATTACCCAACTTCGGCTAGATCGGAAGGACAGCTTATGAACGATGTATACCAATCCGCGTTTAGCACGCGGTATTGCTCGAAGGAGATGCAGCACCTATTCTCCGCGCAGAAGAAGCATTCAACCTGGCGCAGACTTTGGGTATACCTTGCGGAGGCGGAGCACGAACTCGGGCTGGACGTCACGCAGGATCAGATCGCGGAGCTTCGCGCTCACATCGACGACATCGACTTCACGAGAGCGGCGGAGCTTGAACGCGACTTGCGCCACGACGTAATGGCGCATATCCACGCGTACGGCGAGCAATGCCCGAACGCACGCGCTATCATCCACCTCGGCGCAACCAGCTGCTACGTCACCGATAATACGGACATCCTGATAATGCGCGAGGGCTTGCAATTGCTTTCGGCAAAGCTCGCCGCAGTAATGCGCAAGCTTGCAAAGTTCGCCCTGGAGTGGAAGTCACAGCCGACGCTCGGATTCACGCACTTCCAACCCGCGCAGCTTACGACCGTCGGCAAACGCGCATGTCTGTGGCTGCAAGACTTCCTGACCGATCTTACCGAGCTTGAATACCGCGCCTCTACGCTTTTGCCTCGCGGCGCGAAAGGCACGACGGGCACTCAGGCGAGTTTCCTCGAGCTATTCAACGGCGACGCGGATAAAGTGAAGCGGCTTGACCTTCGGATCGCGGAGAAAATGGGATTCAACGCCGTGATTCCCGTTACCGGGCAGACGTACTCTCGCAAGATCGACTACCAAGTCGTAAGCGCGCTATCAGGGCTTGCGCAGAGCGCAAGCAAATTCGCGACCGATATGCGGTTACTATCGCACCTGAAAGAGCTTGAGGAACCGTTTGAGGACGCGCAAGTCGGAAGCTCCGCGATGCCGTACAAGCGCAACCCGATGCGGTGTGAGCGCGTGTGCAGTCTTGCGCGGTACCTCATCTCAGACGCGCTGAATCCGGCTCAAACCGCCGCCGCGCAATGGCTGGAGCGTACCCTCGACGACAGCGCGAATCGCAGGATCGCAATCTCGGAGGCGTTCCTATGCGCGGACGCGATCCTCAACGTGCTGAACAGCGTCTGCTCCGGGATTCGCGTCTATCCGAAGGTTATCGAGCGTCGGCTGAATGAGGAACTTCCGTTCATGGCGACGGAGAACGTAATGATGGCGGCCGTGAAGCGCGGCGGCGACCGTCAAGACCTGCACGAGCGTATCCGTATGCACTCGAAAGCGGCGGGTAACGCGATTAAGCTTGAGGGTCTGCCGAACGATTTACTTGAGCGAATCGCCGCCGATCCCATGTTCGGGGTCACGCTCGAGCAGCTAACGTCGGAGCTTGAACCGCTGTCATACACCGGCAGAGCGGCTCAGCAAGCTGACGAGTTCATCAGGGATCATATCGAGCCCGCAATCGCACGCTACAGTCTCGCGCCCGACGTTTCAGAGATCTTCGTATAGACTGCCGGATCCACCGTGTTGCTAAGCCGACGGTTGCGTTAACCTCGGCTTAGCGGTGCTGTGCGGCGAGCCGGACTTTAACGTTTACTGCACTATTTGCATGAAGTTAACATAGACTGGAAAGCGACGCGAGGGTTCAATTCGGTACTATTATCGGAGGTTATTATAATGATCAAACTTCTGAAATTGACGTCGGCGCTGTATTCTATACAGTCCGCAGTCAGCTGGTGGCGAAAGTTCAACTTGCTCGGGAAGTAGTCAAAATGCCTGTTCAGTGGCTCGGTGCGCCGCAGATTTTATGGCCGTTCTGCCTAAAGTCAATGCGCGGCTGAGTTAGAACCTGTTGACATAAAGCGAAATCGCCGTATTGCGAGAGATTTTTTTGCAAATCAAGGAGAAAGTCCGCCGCCTTGCCGGCGCAAGGCAAGGATTTTCGACGACGAGTTGCGGAAAAAGATCCGCAACTACGACGTTTGAGCATATGTCAACAGGTTCTTCCCGAACAGGTCATAAATATCCGAAATGGTGGAGGCAAACAAGATGAGCATGTCAATGATGATTCCCGTTTTTGCCGCTGTACTGCCGGTAGTATGCGTCCAGCTATTCAGTTTGATGAGTACGCGCAAGACGCAAAAAGATCGACTGCACAAGCTTGAATCGGACATCAACCAACTGATGTTGAAAGTCACGCGAGTCGAGATTATGAGTCTTTGCGATCACGACCGAGGTAACATAGAGATGCATCACCTACTGACGCTATATGATTTCTACAAGGATAAGGGCGGCAATTCATACATTGACTCACTCGTCGCAAGAAAGAAAGAAGAGGTCAACGCGATGGAGCAAGCACAGGCTCAAGCCCTGTTCCAAGCGCAGTTGCTGGCTCAAGCTCAGGATGTCAGTTGAATCATACGGCGCGACGGCTCAAGACACGGCGAGTCGGAGGCGTCCGCCTTCAACTCGCCGTCTCGCCGGCTTAAAACCGCCGCAGTCCCGCAGAGCCTGCTCCCGCAGTCCCGCGGAGCCTACTCCCGCAGTCCCGCAGAGCCTACTTCGGCAACTCGCCGGATTGGATCTTACTCCATACGTCCGAATCGCGGCGGGTCAGGTTAACGCGACCGCGATCGTCGATCTCCGCGACCTTTACCCACGTCTTATCACCAACGTTAAGCACGTCTTCAACCTTCTCCGTTCGCGCAGGCTGAAGTTTCGAGATATGCACCATGCCGTCCTTGCCGGGAACAAGCTCCACAAACGCACCGATCGGCAGTAATCGCACGACGGTGCCGTAGTACAGCTTACCCACCTCCGGCACGAACACGATGTTCTCAATCATGCGCTTCGCGATGTTACACGCGTTGATATCGCGTGAGGAGATGAAGATCATGCCGTTCTCTTCGATGTCGATCTTCGCGCCGCTTTCCGCGACGATCTTCTGCACGACCTTGCCGCCGGAACCGATGACCTCGCGAATCTTCTCAACCTCGATCTTGACCGACACCATCTTCGGCGCGAACTCGCTAAGCTCCTTACGCGGCTCCGCAATCGCGGGCAGCATGACCTCGTCGATTATCTGATACCGTGCGTCGCGAGTTATGGTAAGCGCGTTCTTAATGATGTCTGCGGTAAGCCCGTCGTTCTTAAGATCCATCTGAATCGCGGTGATACCGACCTTCGTACCCGCGACCTTGAAGTCCATCTCACCGTGGAAGTCCTCGACGCCCTGGATGTCGATGAACGTAGTCCACCGATTAGAGTCGTGGTCGCTGATAAGCCCGCACGAGATCCCCGCGACAGGGCGCGTTATCGGTACTCCCGCATCCATCAGCGCAAGCGTCGAGCCGCAAACGCTGCCTTGCGAGGTCGAACCGTTCGAGCTGAGTACCTCCGAAACCACGCGGATCGCGTACGGGAATTGCTCGACCGGAGGTATCACCGGTAACAGCGCGTTCTCCGCAAGTGCGCCGTGCCCGATCTCACGCCGCCCGGGACTGCGCGACGGCTTAGCCTCGCCCACCGAGTACCCCGGGAAATTGTAGTGGTGCATATACCGCTTGCTGTCCTCTTCGAAGATCGTGTCGAGGTTCTGCGACGCTTGAAGCGTGTCAAGCGTAACAACGCTCATCACCTGCGTCTGACCGCGAGTAAACAGCCCGGAACCGTGCACGCGCTGAATCACCCCGACCTCCGCCGCCAACGGCCGGATCTGATCCATCGCTCTGCCGTCCACGCGCTTCCCGTCCAACAGCCACTTCTTCACAACCTTCTTCTGAAGCCGATAGCTGCATTCGTCCCAATACGTCGAGATGTCCGGGAACCGCTCCCCAAGCTCCGCGACGACCTTGTTATACAGCTCCAGCATACGCGCCTCGCGCACGTTCTTATCGTCGGTGTCAAGCGCGGACTCCACGCCGCCGAGGTAGTTCGCGGTAAGCTCGTCAAAAAGCTCGCTATTGAACGCGGCCTGAGCGTACTCGAACTTCGGCTTCCCGATCTCGCTGCGAATCGTGTCGAATAGCTCAAGCAACGGTTGCAGCTCCTTGTGCGCGTGAACGATGCCCTCGTACATCACGTCTTCCGGGATCTCGTTTGCAGAGGCCTCAATCATG
>JAITGH010000059.1 GCA_031280855.1 Oscillospiraceae bacterium
ATATCTCGACCCTTATGTTCGCTTTCGTCGAGCCCGTCGCGATAACCTCGCCGCACGCGCAAGTTATCGTCGTCTGCTTATAGTTGGGGTGGATTGAATCCTTCATCGTTCCGTACCTCGTTTCTGTAGTCGCATTCTGCAACTCAACCTGCTTATTATACCACACTTTCTCCCGTTTGTCAAGTACTTTTTTGCACCGACTCCAAAAATTTTCACGCCGCTTGACAAAACTCAAGCGCCGCCGGGTGAACCTCGTACCGATCCTTGTTCATTATCATACGGCACAGTTGAACAAAACTTTTATTTTGTTCAGTTTGTTCAGCCCATTCGCGCTCTCCCCTGCTCCATAGTTACCCGAAACTGCACCCGTGAACAGAGTAGACCTGTAACGCATTCCCTCTCAACGCATATGATGAAAAGAGATTTCCCACAGGAGGCTACACCAATGTCTTGGTTTACCGCACTTCACCCGATCTTGCAAGGGCTGATCGCTACTTCGTTTACATATCTCATAACAGGGCTTGGAGCCGCCGTTGTATTCTGCTTCAAGTCAATGAATCGCAAGACGCTGGATCTTATGATGGGCTTCGCCGCCGGAGTCATGATCGCCGCGTCATTTTGGTCGCTGCTGGCTCCCGCCATTGAGCTGTCCGCCGAGCTTGGCGGAATCTCCTGGCTTACCGCCTCGCTGGGGTTCGTGCTTGGCGGCTCCTTCGTCATCGGTACGGATATCGCTCTGACCGGATTAACCGCGATCCGCCCAAAGGGAACCGCGCTGAAACGCTCGATCCTGCTCGTATCGGCGGTCACGCTGCACAACATACCCGAGGGGCTCGCAGTCGGAGTCGCGATCGGGAACGCAGCGGTCGACGGCTCGCCGGTCACGTCGGCACTGATGCTGGCGTTGGGGATCGGATTGCAGAACTTCCCGGAGGGCGTATGCGTAGCGATGCCGTTGCGCCGTGACGGCTGCTCACGTGCGCGAAGCTTCTTCATCGGGCAGGCGTCGGGCGTGGTCGAGCCGATTGCGGGAGTGCTTGGCGTTTTGTTCGCACTCCGCGTTCGGAACGCTCTGCCGCTTGCGCTGTCGTTCTCTGCCGGAGCGATGATCGCAGTCGTATGCTCGGAGCTGATTCCCGAGTCGTTCAAGGACAACAAGACGCTTGCGGCATTCGGAGTCCTGATGGGGTTCGCAATCATGATGATACTGGACGTCGCGCTAAGCGGGTAGAGCCGAAGTTATGTCGCCCTCGGTCACAGAAAGGGGCGACTTCCCTGCTCTGCCCATGCCGACGTAACAGCTTGTAAGGTTTCTCAAATTTTATGTTGCAATCGGTGTTATGTTATGGTATAATGTTGGCAGAAACTCAAATCTGCGGGCGGGCTATGTCCTTGCCGCCGCCCGCAGAGGTTCCACAATAGGAGGTTACTTCCGATGCAACTACTCAAATCCCGCGACTATCTCGACGCGCACGTCTCGCGCCCAACGCGTCGCTCTGCACGCCGCCTGAGCCTTCAAGCTCTCGCGCTGGTGCTCTGCGTTCTGATTCTCGCGGTGACCGCAATCCCGACTGCCGCATTCACCGATCTTGAGGGCTCGTGGGCGAAAGCCAATATCGAGGCTTGCGTTGCCCGGAAATTACTTACCGGTTACCCGGACGGTACGATGAAGCCGGATAACACGATCACATCTGCCGAGGCGATTACGATGCTGTCCAGGCTTTTCATTACCGATAGCTATACGATTGCGGAAGTTAACCGACAATTCGGCTCACTGGTTACCGAGATTATACCGAGCTCCGGACCCATCTATGCGCGGGCTCCGCTGGAGTTATGCTTCGCCGCCGACGTTATCAAAGAGCACGAGGTCTACGCCACCGGTCAGGACGCGTATCGCGCCGATTTCAACAAGCCGATCAAAAAGCAGGTGCTCGCGCTGTTCATCTTCCGCGCACTTATGCCGAATGAGAATACCGCTAACTGGCAAAACTCGATCAAGTACTTCGCCGACAACGCCTCAATCGGGGAGCTTTACAGCCCGGCGGTCGCGAAGCTGTACGATCTTAAGATACTCGAGGGCGATGAGAATCGCAACTTCTCCCCGGAAAGCTATGTGACGAGAGCCGTTGCGGCGACGATGCTTAACAAAGCCATCGTATGGCGAGAGGCGAAGTATGGCTCGCTGCCCGTCTTCACGTTCTACTCAACGAACCCGTCAGCGTCGCCGAGCCCGAGCGTCTCGCCCTCCCCTACCCCGAGCGGCGCGGCGTACAAGGTCGACGGCGTTATCACGAAGCTTAACGATACGGAGCTTGTACTGCGCGGATTCGACGGACTTCAGCGAGTCTACCCGCTTCCGCTGTATATCCCGATGGATTTCACTCAACCGGCGAATAAGCCTACGGTCTTCAGCGGCTATCACGCTACGCTGTCGCTTAACGCGAAGGACGAGCCTGTCGGATTGCTGATCGATAACGCTTCAACGTGGGTTCAGGGTATGCTTGCGACGCAGAACCTTTACTCGCAAGCGTTAACGCTTTACGACTCCGCCTCCGGTGAGAGTACAAGCTTCCCTGTCGTGAACAACGCCGCCGTTTCGCTTAACGGTAAGCCCGATATGAAGCTTCAAGACGTCGTGGCCGGGAACATCGCGCTTCGATTCGTCAGTCTGCGGCTTAACGTAACGCGTGAGGCTGTGGAGATCTTTGCGAACGACTCCGGCGTAGAGATTCGCGGTGCTGTAAAGTCTATCTACTTTGACTCGATCGGAAGCGTTGACATGCTTTCGGCGGACAACGTGACCTATCGCCTGCCGTTCATGCTTAACGCATTGCCGAGAGTAACGCGAGGGAACGCGGAGATTCGCATCGACCGAGTTCGCGCCGGGTATTCCGGAGTAGCGACGGTGCGCGGCGGCGACTTGATGTCGCTGGCGTTAACAGCGCAGGAGACGAGCGTAAAGGGCTCGATTCGCGGGATACATCGCTCGGTTTCCGGGGACTCGATCGACGTGCGGCTGGCAAACGGTGAAGAACGTGCGTACCCGCTGGAGCGCGGAGCCGTGATTTGGATGGGACGCTCGGAAATCGGCATCAGCGATCTGCATATAGGCGATGAGGTTCAGCTCATCTCGTTCAATGACATCGTTTCGGAGATCTACCTTACCGAGCGCACTACGGCGTCGGAGAAGCTTAACGGCAAACTGGTAATAACTGACTACCGCACCGGGGAGATGGCGCTGATCTCGCAGGAGAATCTGCTATACTATGTCAACGTGCAAAGCACGACAACCATAATCACGTCGGGCGGAACGAAGAACCTTGCGGTGACGGACTTGCGTCCCGGTCAAACCGTTACGGTGTACGGGACACTGCGCGGGGGGAGCACAATAACGGCAAGCTCGATCGTAATAGAAAGCTAACCCGTTGGAATCAGAGGTATCGATATGAAACACGCGTGGAATCCGGGAGCGGTACCGGCGTTCCTGTTCCATCAGGGAACGAACTATAGGTCGTACGAACTGCTTGGCTGTCACGTGAACGCGGTCGCGGCGATATTTCGAGTATGGGCGCCGAATGCGGAGTCAGTGAGCGTCGTCGGCGACTGGAACGATTGGGAGATCGGGCGCGACCGTTTGACGATGGTGTCGGAGGGCGGGCTCTGGGAGACTGCCGTTGAGGGGGTCGAGCGCGGGCATAAGTACAAGTTCGCGATTACCTCAAAGTCCGGCGATACTCGGCTTAAGGCTGACCCGTTCGCGTTTCAGTCTGAGACCGACGGCAAGACTGCGTCGATCGTCTACGACATCGAGGGCTACCGCTGGAATGACGGCGCATGGCAAGCATCGCGGGAGTCAATCAACATCTATGACAGCCCGATGAATATCTATGAGCTTCACTGCGGGTCATGGAGATGGTCGGCTGAGCGGAACCCGCTGAGCTACCGTGAAACTGCGGATCAGCTTGTGCCGTATCTTGCGGAGATGGGTTACAACTACTTGGAGC
>JAITGH010000029.1 GCA_031280855.1 Oscillospiraceae bacterium
GAGAGGTTCGCCGTCAGTGCCTCGCGATCATCGACGAGAATCGCGGTAAGCTGTTCGGCGATAAGGCGAAGAAGCACGTCTTCTATCATTCGATGGTTCGAGTATGCGACGCGGCGATCACGATGGCGAAGAAATACGCGGAGGCGTGCCGCCTCAAGGCGAAGTCCGCCCCGACCGAAGAGCGCGAGACCGAGCTATTGCGTATGGCGGACTCGCTCGAGTGGATCATGGAGAATCCCGCACGCACCTACTGGGAGGGCTTGCAGGTTATCCTGTTCTATCAGATCATGCTTGCCACGGATTGCCAGCAGCACGGTCAATCGATGGGACGCGTGGATAAATACGTCGGACATCTGCTGGACGCTCAAATCAAGGCGGGTTCGATCACGCCGGATCAGGCGCAGGAGTTCACGGACGCGTTCGTCATGCGGATCTGCGATATTATGGTCGTACACGGCGGTATGCTGAACAATCGCTCTGTTATCAGTTTGAACGAGCGCGGCATGAACGCGTACATGGCGATCTATACGGGCATGACGGCAACGGGCGGTATCGTGCTCACTATCGGAGGTTCCACCACCGACGGGGAGGACGACAGCAACGAGGTCACCCGCCTGATCCTCGAGACCTACGGTCGCATGAAGATTCCCGACCCGACAGTCGCGCTGCGGATCAGCAAGAAGACTCCGGAGAAGCTGTGGAGGCTGGCGATTGAGTCCAGCAAGCTCTGCGGAGGTATGCCGCAACTCCAGAATGACGAGGTCATCATTCCCGCATTGCAGCAGGACGGATTCACGTTCGAGGACGCGTGCAACTATAGTATCGTCGGATGCGTTGAGCCGGGCGGCACGGGTAACGAGTGGTCAGCCTCCGGTAACGACGGTCAGAACTCCGTCTGGAATATGATGGAAGTCATGCAGTTAGTGGTCAACGGCGGAGTCAACCCGCGAAGCGGCGTAACCGCGCTGCCGTGCCCGAAACTTTACGAGTACAAGTCGTTTGACGAGGTCAAGGAATGGTTCGTCAAGCAAATGCAGTACCTCATGGATTGGACGGTATCGTACGCGTCGATGTACGAGCTGTCGTATTCGCAGAACTTCCCGTGCGTAGTCGCGTCGTCGATGATGGAGGGCTGCATGGAGTCCGGCAAGGACGTCACCGAGGGCGGCGCGAAGTATAACCGCACCGGCTTGACGGGTTGCGGCACCGCTAACATCGGCGATAGCCTCATGGTTATCAAGAAGCTCATCTTTGACGACAAGTCCGTTGACGCACGTACGCTCTACGACGCGTTGCAGGCGAATTGGGAGGGCTATGAGCAGCTTCGCCAGACGATCATTAACGAGGTTCCGCACTACGGCAACGACGTTGAGGAAGTCGACGAGCTTGCCGCGTGGGGGCTCGGCACATTCGCGAAGATCATGAAGGGTGAGCGCGGACCCCGAGGCAAGTATAGCGGCGGTACGTTCACCGTGACCGCGCATATCGGGCTTGGCGCGATGTTAGGCGCAACTCCCGACGGGCGTAAAGCCGGAGAGCCGATCGCAGACGCGATCAGTTCCCGTCAGGGCTACGACAAGAACGGTCCGACGGCGTATCTTGTAAGTGCGGCGAAACTTCCGCACGACATACTGTCAAACGGCGACCAGCTGAACATCCGCTTCACTCCAAGCTCCGTGCGAGGGGACGAGGGCGCGCAAAAGCTTCGCGACCTGTTCGCAACGTACTTCGCGCTCGGCGGTATGCAGGTTCAGTTCAACGTCGTCAGCACTGATAAACTGCGTGAGGCTCAAGAGAATCCGCTGGAGAATAAGGATCTGATCGTCCGAATCGCGGGGTTTTCAACCTATTTCGTTACGCTTGATAAGAAGATTCAGGAGGACTTCATCACTCGTACGGAGAACTCGCTGTAACTCGAGCGGTGGAACCGCGTGACCATGACGCGGATACTCAGCCACAGCGCTTGAGTATCCGCGCTTGGCTGTGAGCGGCGGATACGGCTACCGGAACTCTCTGCCCAATTTTGCATAGACGGCGATACGGCGGATTCGGCAGAACTCGACGCCAAGCGCGGAGACTGCAAGCTGAGGGCTGACGTCCGGCGGCAACGTCGCGGTAAGCGTGCGAGCGTCCTCGAGCCGCAGCGAACTTGCGCGAATCTCTATCCGTCGGACGTTGCCGCTTTTCGTCGTCTTTTCGACGTTAATCGTCTGATCTACGGTCGGCCATTCGCCGCTTACGGCGGTCAGCTCCGATCGGACAAGCTCGATCTCGCCCGCGCCCATCATTGGCACGTACGCGCCGGTAATGTGCAGTCCGCTCGGCAGCTGCGGGTTCAATAGATCCGGCAACCGCAGGAACGATCCGACCTCCGTCTCAAGCGTTACGTCGAGGAACTCGCACACGCTTTCCTGTCCAAGCGGCAGCGGCAGTACCGCCGCCAAGATCGGGTGCGGGTTAAACCCGTCGCTATGCTTCACGGCGATCTCCGCACGATTGAACATACGGCGGAACACGCGCATCAGATCCAAGTGCGACATGTATGCCGCAGTACCAAGCTTCTCAAACGTCAGTCTGCACTTCCGCATTTTACCACTCACCTCTTCGTCTGCTTACGCCGCCGCGCTACTCGGTCGGATCCGTATACCCGTGGTACGGCGCATAGTAGTCCTCCGGCCACCGCACGGTGTTGACCAGCGCGTTTTGCCAGAGCTTGAAGTCGAAGAACTCGTCCCATGCCTGCAATCCCTTACCGGAGCGTGCGACCTCCAGTATCGCGTCCGCGAGTTCCCGACCGCCGGTCGCAAGCTTCCACTCGATATAGCTCACCCGCGGCTCGTGCCAGCTGAACTTGATCGACTTGCCGCGCAGACGCTCGCGCAGTATCGCAATCTTGCGCTCAAGTTCTTCGATCGAGTTCTGAACGGCGGAGGCGAACGGAGTTCCGGGCTTCGGGACGAAGCACGCCGCGCTGACGGTTACCAAGACTCCGCGCCGACGGTCTCGAGCGCTCTCGCGCCACGTCTCTAACACGCGATACGTCAGGTCGGCGATTGCGTTAACGTCCTCGTCCGTCTCTGACGGAAGCCCGATCATAAAGTACAGCTTAACCGCGCCTAATCCGCCTTGAAACCCTGTGCGGCACGCGGACAGTATGTCGTCCTCCGAGAGGTTCTTGTTGATGTGGTCGCGAAGCCGTTGCGAGCCCGCCTCCGGCGCGATCGTGAGCCCGCTCTTTCGAGTACGCTGTACGCGTCGCATTAGCTCCGGCGAGATACTGTTCGCGCGAAGCGACGGCAGACTTAAGTTAATGTGGCGCGGCTCACAATAATCAAGCAATCTCGCGGTCAGTTCCTCGATGTGCGGGTAATCGCCCGTGGAAAGCGACGCGAGGTTCAGCTCCTGCGAGCCCGTATGCTTGAGGATCGCGATAGCTTGCCCGACGAGAGTCTCGACGCTCTTGAATCTTACGGGGGCACCGGTAAAGCACGCTTGGCAGAACTTGCAGCCGTTCGGGCAACCGCGCATAAGCTCGAGCACTGCGCGGTCGTGCACGACCTCAACATTCGGTACGATGGGTTTCAACGGGAACGGCGCGGAGTCCAGATCGCGCACAATCCGACGCTTGACGCCCGACGCGTCCTTGGAAAGCGACGGCACGTACACGCCCTCAAGCTCCGACGCTCGCCTGAGGAACTCGCGCCGCTCAAGCCCGTTCGACTTACACTCCCGTAACAGCGCCACGACCTCTCGCAATACGTCTTCGCCATCGCCGTAAATTGCAAGGTCGACGAACGGCGCGATCGGCTCCGGGTTGACCATGCACGCACCACCCGCGATGATAAGCGGTTGCGAGTCCTCCCGCAGTTTCGCCAGCGGCTCTATCCCCGATAGCAGTAGCATCTCCGCCATCGCGGTATACGCAAGCTCATAGCCGAGCGAGAATCCGACGACATCGAACATAGAAAGCGGGTCGCCGCTTTCTATGGCGAATAGCGGCATTTCGGCGTTGCGAAGCTCCGCCGCCATATCAGTCCACGGCGCGAAGCAACGCTCACACGCGATACCGTCCATCTGATTCAGAAGCGCGTAGAGGATCTGTATGCCAAGATTCGACATGCCAATCTCGTACGTGTCGGGGAAGCACAGCGCGAACCGAACGTCCGCACCGCGATCGGGCGCGGCAACGCCGAACTCGCCGCCGCAGTACCTTGCGGGTTTCGTCACTTTTGCCAGTATTCGGTCTATTGTCATCCGATCTATGTCCTTTATGAATTGCGGTTCACGCGTTACCGTAGAACTCGCGAGAGTAACAGAATAGCTCGAAGATCGCGTCCCACGACGCTTCCGGGTCAAACGCCATGGTGGAGGTAAGCAGTCCGCCTCCGGCGGCGTAAGTATCGACGAGTTTACGAATGTTCGCGATGGACTCGTCCTTTGACCGCGCAGGCATTGCCATGACCTCAAGCCCCACTTGACCGCCGAAGTCACGCTTGTACGCCTTGAAGTCGTTCGCACGTTCCTGGATCTGCAAGAAATCAACGCCGAGCTTCACTAAATACGGCATGAACCGCGTGATCTTCCCGCACGAGTGCTGCTGTACGACGATATCACGCGAGTGCAGGAAGTCGAAGAAGCGTTTCGTCGGCGGGAACACGATCGTCTCCATCATTTGCTCACCGAAGAACGTATCGCGCTCCGTGCCCCAGTCGTCGTGGTAGGTTACGAAGTCGAGCGGCAGATACTTGCACAGTTCCGAGACTAGCTCGATTTCGCAGTCGACGAACGCCTCGAGGAACTCGCGCACCGTTTCCGGTTCCATCGCCATCGCGACCATCGCGTCCTCGTACCCGCCCATCAAGGCGACGAGCCGCTCCGTACAGCCAAGTCCGACGTTGACTTGCAAGACTTTCTCGGGATCGTGGCGCGTCAAGAGCTCCGCGCATCGCTCTTTTATGTTGTAGTCGGCAAGCGACGGGAACTTTACCAGCGACTTCCAGTCGGCGATATCGTCGACCATCGCGGGTACGCCTTGTTTCAGCATAGGTCCGCCCGCCTCCGGCACGAACGTCCACCACACTCCGAACTGGTCAACCCAGTCATAGCGTTCCGGGCGCGTCCAATCGTTCTCGCCCCAGCCCGTCAGGTTGGCGACCATCTCGGACTCGATGTCGGTAGTCGCGTTGGGAACCCAGGCGGGACGGTCACGCCTGGCGGCGCGGCGGAAGTTCTCTCGATTCGGGATCGGGTAGTCGGGCGTGGGAACGTCTTGCGCTCCGCCGCCGAACATGCTTGCAGGTTTGACGAACATCTTGATTGCGGGGTCTTTATACGCCGGACGTTGGTACTTCATCTTGCGCCTCCTATTTGTTCATTAGACCTGTCCTTAAAACGCCGCAGTACGAGGCGGACGACCGCCGATGTTTTTTCACAGCCTCAATTCAGCAACGGTGATGCATAGATAAAATACTTCAAGGGCGGACAACGACGTAATACGGGGTTTTAGGATAGGTCTATTGCAATTTTGTCGTACATCTCCATTATACCACAATTCGGACGGAAAGTCAAGCAGTTTATCCGAATTGTAACAATAGTGTAACAATCGCGATTCCGCGCCGCCTTAAGCCCAAAGCCGGAAGCATTTCCGACAATGCATATATGTTTGCATGAGTTTGCGAGGGTTATGACGCGGCTTTTTTGAAAAAGTACTTGACAAATCGGAGA
>JAITGH010000114.1 GCA_031280855.1 Oscillospiraceae bacterium
TTCCGGCTTCCTCCAGGCAAGGCGGAAAGCGTCATCGCTCCGGATCCGGGCGCGACGGTTAGCTTCTCGATTATTCCGGATACGCCGCCGCGTATCTTGACGCTGCTTTTCGTCTTCAGCTGGCGTACGTCGCCAAGTTTACACTGTCCATTCAGAATCAAGTCGGAGCCGCCGCGTATGAACACGGTGCCGTTAACGGTAACATCGGTTAGTGTGACTGAACCCTTGTCTCCGACGCCCTCCGAGATGATCAGATCTCCGGTTATCGTCGCGCCTTTAAGCTCGACCTTGTCGACGTTGATCACGACGTTACCCATGCTGGAGACCGTGAAGACTCCGGGCTTGGAGTACAGCCCGTTAACGACGATGTTATCAAGCAGCTTAACCGCCTCGGCGCGAGTCATGTTGCTTTTCGGGTTGAAGTACCCGTCGCCGCCGCCGATGACGTAACCGCGCTCCTTGAATGTCAGCACCATGTTCTTCGCGTAGGGCGAGATCTCCGCAATATCGCGGAACGATGCGCTTGGAACGTCTGACGGCGTGATTTCCATCGCTCGCCCGATCATCACTACCGCTTGCTCGCGAGTGATCAACCCGAGCGGCGACATGAAGCCCGCACTGCCCTGCATGACTCCGGCGGCGGCGCACTTCCGAATCGCGTCGCGCTGAGCCTCCGGCACGTTGTCTGCGTCGACGTCGTTGTACACCGCCGTGCCAACGGTCTGGTAGCGCATCATATTCGAGATGATGAGCGCGAGCTCACCTCGAGTAATATGGTCGTTTGGACGAAACTTCGTATCCGCAGTCTGAGTAGAGCCCGGCGCGGGACTCGGTGAAGAACCGCGCCGTCCGCCCGTATTGCTGCCGGGCTTCGATGACGCGCCCGGACTTCCAATCGTCAGGACTCCATAGTCGACCCAACGGTCGATTACATCTTCCGCCCAGTTACCCGCGATGTCCGTATAGCCGGATGTCAACGCTGACGCGCTCGTCACGGTCAACATTACAGCAACGACCAACAGTATCGGTAGGATTCGTATTCTCGTGTTCATATGCGTACACCTCAATGTACTTATCGTAACATAATCGAGGGTAATTAAGTGTCGAACGAAAATATTTACGGAGCTTTTTCGATAGACAGCTCCGACCCCGTCGGGTAAGCGCTCATAAACTTCGCCAATACGCAGTCGCGCCGCAAGGCGTTACGCCCTTTTGTAGATGTCGTCGCCGCGCTTCGGGAACACGAGGCTAAACACGATCGTCGCAACCAACGCGACCGCGACCGCAGCGTAAGTCTCCGTAATCGCGAAGTTCCCAATCGTTAGCGGATAGTGCCCTTTCGTTACGACCTTCCCGGCTTCGTCAGAGACCGTTGTGGCGATCTGGAAAACTTTCCAGAAGATCGCGACCACCGCTGTCAGGCACATGCTGATGCACGCTCCGGGCTGACTTGCGCGTTTCCAATAGATGCCCAGCAGTATCACGATGAACAGCGCCCCGCGCAGACTGTATGCCGCATACACGATGTCAAGCACCGCTTGCAGGTTAACCAGCGCGATTGCCGCCAACGCGCAGATGACTCCTGAAAGCGCGGTAGTAACGCGGCTGATCAGCAGGATCTGCTTGTCGGTCGCGCCGGGGTTCATCACGCGCTGATAGATGTCCTTCGTAATCATCGTGCCGGAGGCGAGGATAATCGGCGAGACCGTCGAAAGGATCGCCGCCAGTATCGACGCAAGCACAATCCCGCCGATAACGCCGTTGATCGTCGAGTTATCCGATAGGTTTTGCATGAGAGCCGGAAGCGCCTCTTTACCGTTGACGACGTTCGCGCCGCCGACAAGCAGTAACCCGTTCTCGCTCAATACTCGAGCAGACATCCCTAACAGCGCGGTCAGTATCCCGAACGGAGCGACGACGAGCGCGGTAATGATGCACGCCGTTTTAGCAGTCGGAACGTCTTTCGCGGCAAGCACGGGCTGAATCCCCGCTTGCGCGGTACAGGCGCCGAGCAGCGATGCGATGATCCAGCTGCTGATTGTCGGAATTCGCGGTTTCGGGAGCATACTCCAGAAGCTGACGGGGTCGGTACTGTTGGTAACTTTGCTCGTACCCGCGGCTATGCTTTCCTCGACGGCCTTAATGCCGCCGGCTAGTCCGCCCTCGATGCCCAAACTGCTGAGCCGCATTAGCGCGAAGATCAGCGCGACTATCGCCCCGCCGTACATCGCGAACAAGTGTACCTTATTGGTACTTTCGACCGCGTTCATGCCGCCCGCAAGTGTGTACACGATGAAGATTACCGCGAACACCAGCACGCACGGTATGAACGCGCTCGGATTGTTGTCGAAGATAAGCGTCTGCCCGAGTTTGCCCGCCGCGACCATCTGCGAAAGTCCGACGGCAAGCATGACGATCGTCAGCCATACGCTTGACACTGTGCGAGCCTTTACCCCGAAGAACTTCTCGATGATTCCCGGAACCGTGACAGACCCGAGACTGCGGTAAAGCTTCGCAAACCCGAGCGCGAGTACCATGGTTCCAAGCCCGTTAGAGATCGTGTACCACGCGCCGTACATGCCGTCAGTAAAGCCGTACTCCGAGACGCCCGTCGTCGCGGTGCCTCCAAGCCACTCTCCGGAAGCGGCAGCGACGATCGCGAACAGTCCCATCGCCGCGCCATGGAAAGAGTCCGACCCTTTCGATCGCCTACCCGCCAACACTCCGACGGTTACCGTCAGCGCAAAGTAGAAGATAATAAACAGTATTTGTATAGTTTTAGTATCCATTGAAGTCACCTCAGAGTTATAGATCCGTCGGCACGGTTATATCATTGTTCCAACAGTCGCGGGGATAATCAGATCCGCGTCGGTCTTGCTTACGACTTCTTCGACAGTGGTGCCGGGAGCGATCTCTTCAAGCACCAGTCCCGCGTCAGTGCGGTGCAGCACGCAAAGCTCGCTGACGATATAGTCGACCTCGTTCGCTGCGGTAAGCGGAAGTGTGCATTTTTTGAGGATCTTCGGCGCACCCTTCTTATCGCAGTGCTCGGTCATGATGATGACCTTACGCGCACCTGCGACGAGATCCATCGCTCCGCCCATTCCCGCCGCCGTCGTGCCGGGAACCATCCAGTTCGCAAGGTTGCCCTCCTGATCGACCTCGTACGCGCCAAGCACGCTTACCGCGACGTGACCGCCGCGAATATAACCGAAGCTTGTGAAGCTGTCGAAGCAGCATCCGCCGGTGCGAAGCTTGCTTACCGCGCCCGCCGCGTCAACTACGTCCGGATCTGTCCACTCGCCGTCAGCGGGAGAACCCGCCAGTCCTATCGCTCCGTTCTCCGTATCGACCCAAACGTCGATACCCTCCGGTAAGAACTCCAAGCACTTCGTCGGCATTCCAATGCCAAGGTTTACTAAGTCGCCGTCCTCGAAGAAACGAGCCGTACGATACGCGATCAAGTCGCGTCCGGTGATATTTGCCATGTCTATTCTCCTTTCTCCGCTTGAACGACCATATCGACTAACGCGCCCGGAGTCATGATGAGATCCGGGTCAAGCTCGCCGACCTCAACGATCGTCTCAGCCTCGACGATTACCCAATCGGCGGCAGTTGCGAAGATCTGATTGAAGTTCCGCGCCGTACGATGATAGACCGCATTGCCCATCTTGTCCGCTTTCCACGCGTGAATCAGCGCGACGTCGCCGTGCAGCGGCTTCTCAAGCAGGAAGTCCTTGCCGTCGACGTTGATAACGGGCTTGCCCTCCGCGATTGGAGTACCCAGTCCCGTCGGCGTGAGGATCCCACCGATTCCCGCGCCGCCTGCTCGCACGCGCTCACAAAGCGTGCCCTGCGGCACGAACGTAACGTCAAGCTCGCCCGCGACTACTTGCTCCACCGTCTCAGTGTTCGAGCCGATATGGGAGCACGTGATGTGCTTAATCCTGCGATCGTGAACCAACAGCCCGATTCCTCTGCCCTTGACGCTCGTGTTGTTCGAGATCACGTTGACGTTCTTCACGTCTTTCGCGACCATGCCCTTGATCAGCGTCTCCGGAACACCGACGTTGACGAATCCGGGGATCAGTACCGTCTGACCGTCGTGAACTTTCTCCATCGCCGCGTCTACGCTGACGACCTTAGATTTTGCCATGTTTTTACAGCCCTTCCTGTTGCTTATAGTGTTTTACGCGTTCCACGTAACCGGACCGGTCTTCTCATCACGGAGCGTATGACGCGTGATACCCATGATCTCGCGAGCTTCATCGGCGGTTGCGATCTCGCGCTGGGCAATCTTGCTAAGCTCGACGGCGCGCTCCACGAGCTGAACGTTTGTCGCGATCTGCCCCTTTGCGAAGTAGATGTTGTCCTCAAGCCCAACGCGTAATCCGTCGGCGCCGAGAGCGAGTCCCGCAAGCACCATCGGTAAATGCGTGCGCCCGATTCCGGAGACGCTCCACGTTGCTCCCGCAGGCAGCTTCCCGACGAGGAACGCGAGATTCTCCGTCGTGCCGGGCATAGAGCCTCCCACGCCCATGATGAACTGGATATGCGGCGGCTTCGGAATCCCGTGCTTCTCGACGTAGTACATGACGCTGTCGATATGCCCGGTATCGAAGACCTCGAACTCCGGCTTGATGTCGTGCTTGACGACTTCCTGACTCAGCAGATTGAGGAATCGCGGGCTATTCTCGAAGATATAGCTGTTCGCCCAGTTGATCGTGTTCGGGTCGAA
>JAITGH010000168.1 GCA_031280855.1 Oscillospiraceae bacterium
ATATATTGTCACTTTCAGGCGTTTCCGCGATTATACCATAATCTCGCAGCGTTGTCAAGTGGGTTTTACGGTCAAATTTCTTCGTTATGTCATGGAGGAGCGCAGCGGTTCGAGTCTCCTCCACGTCCGCGCCCCAACGCTCCGCAAGTCTTACCGCAAGCGACTCGGTTGCGAGAATGTGCGGCAATCGCGACTCATCGTACCATTTCATAGCGGTCGCCCACAGCCACGCGAACTCCGGCTTAACCCCGTACAACCGGTGCTTCACAACGTAGACGTAGACCTCCGACGTTAATAGCTCGCGCCCTTGACGTTGCGGCAGAAGCTCACGCAGCCGCGTCGAGGTCGTCGGAACCGCGTCGCGCCCGACCATGCGGAACTTGACGTGCTCACGCAACCACGCGTAGTCATACCATTGCGGTAGCGAGTCGTACATGTCGTTACCCATCAATAGGGTGAACTCCGCCGATGGATATTTTTCCCCAAGTTCGCGGATTGTATCCGCAGTATACGAAGGTTCATTACGGAAGATTTCGATGTCCGAGACCTCGCAATCGGGGAACGCGAGCCGCGTCATCTCCAGCCGCTCAAGGTTAGACGGCGAACCGTCCGGCAGCCGCTTATGCGGCGGGACTCCCGTCGGGATCACTATCGCGAGGTCGTACTCCGCAATCGCGGTGCGAAGCAGGTACTCATGCCCATCGTGCGGAGGGTTGAACGTGCCGCCCATTATCAGCACATTACGCGCCGTGAGCCGCGCAACCTCACGCCTCAGCATCCGAATCGCAACAGAGCGCCCGGAGATCGCGTTCTTCTCTGACTCGGTAAGCTCCGCATTTGTACGCGAGTACCCTCGCGGTATGAAGATCGGATCATAGCCGAATCCGTCGTAACCTCGGGGTTCCGCCGTAATCTCGCCCTCGCACTCGCCGCGCACGGTAAACTCGCGTCCATCGGGCATGATGCACGCGATTGCGGTAACCATTTGCGCCTTGCGGTTAGCGATTCCGTCAAGCTCACGCAATACCCGTGCGGGACCGCTTTCACCACGGCCATATCGTGCGGAGTATATGCCGGGCGCACCGTCAAGCGCGTCAACGCAAAGCCCGGAGTCGTCCGCGATGCAGTACGCTCCGTCGGCGCGGCTCGCGATCGCTCTGACCTTGATCAGCGCGTTCGCCTCGAACGTGCCGCCGTCTTCCTCGACTTCGCATTCCGAGCAATCGACGTTGCCGAGCATCGCGGCGAACTCGCGCAGCTTGTGCTTATTCCCCGTCGCCAGCAAGTATCGCATCAACGAACTCCTCCGCATTGAACTCCGCAAGATCGTCAACGGCTTCGCCGACCCCGACGTACTTAACCGGAATCCCAAGCTGATCCGCGACCGCAAAGACGATCCCGCCTTTCGCCGTGCCGTCAAGCTTCGTAAGCACCAGCCCCGTCACGCCCGCAGACTCCGTGAACTGCTTCGCCTGCAGCAAGCCGTTCTGCCCCGTCGCGGCGTCGACGACCAGCAAAGTCTCACGCGACGCGTCGGGAAGCTCACGCTCGATGATTCGGTTGATCTTCTCCAGCTCTTTCATGAGGTTAGACTTATTGTGAAGCCGACCCGCCGTATCGCAGATGATGACGTCCGGGCGACGCGCTTTCGCGGCTTGCAAGCCGTCGAAGACTACCGCGCCGGGATCGCCGCCCTCCTTACCGCGAACGATCTCCGCGCCGGAGCGCTCCGCCCATACGGTCAGCTGATCTGCGGCGGCGGCTCGGAACGTGTCGCCCGCAACCAGCAACACTCGCTTGCCCGCAGCGCGAAACCTCGACGCAAGCTTCCCAATCGTCGTCGTCTTGCCTACGCCGTTTACTCCAACGACGAGTATCAGGCAGGGCGCGACCGTTGAGACAGTCGAGTCCGCCGGACGTGACTCAAAGATCGCAAGCATGATCCGCTTAAGCTCACCGCGAATATCCGCCGCAGTTCGCAACCCGTCCGCCTTGACGCGCTCCCGCAGTCGCTCCACGCAACGCGCACTCAACTCCGCGCCGACGTCCGATAGGATCATGCGCTCCTCGAGCTCGTCGAAGAACTCGTCATTCGCGCCTGTGAAGTCGTCGAAGAAACCTCGGACGGAGGCTCTCAGTTTACTGAAAAATCCCATAGTAACGGCACTCTCGCCCGAAGGGCGATTACTCCCCGAAGAACTTCTTGTGGATTGCGCGAACAGCGACGTCCGCATTCACGTCGTCGATTAGGACGGAGACCTTGATTTCTGACGTGCTGATCATGTGGATGTTCACCGCGACGTCGAACAGAGCCTCGAACATCGCCGCCGCGACTCCGGAGCTGTTGATCATGCCCGCGCCGACGATGCTGACCTTGCATAACGTGTTGCTGACGTCCAGCTTATCGAACCCGATGATCTCGCGCTCGTCGAGCAGCGCGGCTTCCGCAGCTTTAAGGTCGCTTTTGGCGACTGTAAAGCTGATATCCTTGCTGTTCTCACGCCCGATCGATTGCAGGATTATGTCTACGTTAATCTTCCGAGCCGCCATCAGGCGGAACACCTTGAACGCGACGCCGGGTTCGTCCCGAAGCCCTACCAATGCGATTCTGGCGATATTGCTGTCTTTCGCGATCCCGCTTATCTTGGTCTCTTCCATTTTCGTCTTCTCCTTTACGATAGTGCCGGGCTTGCTAACGAAGCTGGAGCGCACTTCCAGCTTAACCCCGTACTTGCGAGCCATCTCGACTGCGCGGTTGTGCAGAACCTCCGCGCCCATGCTTGCAAGTTCCAGCATTTCGTCGTATGTGATTTCGTCGAGCTTCTTCGCCTCGGGCACGATGCGCGGATTCGCGGTATACACGCCCTCGACGTCCTTATAGATCTGGCAAAGGTCTGCGTGCAGCGACGCGGCGAGCGCGACTGCGGTCGTGTCGGAACCTCCGCGCCCGATCGTGGTGATCTCCCCGGAGTTCGTAATGCCCTGGAACCCCGCGACGATTACGATCCGCTTGCGCTCAAGCTCCGCAAGTACATGCTCGGTCGTAACATTGCGGATACGCGCATCGCCGAATCGCGAGGTCGTGTGAATCCCGGCTTGCCAGCCGGTCATCGAGACTGCGGGTAAGCCGAGCGCCTCCAGCGCCATCGCCATCAGCGCGACGCTTTGCTGCTCACCCGTGGCAAGCAGCATGTCAAGCTCCCGCCGACTCGCGCCCGGCAGGATCTCCTCCGCACGTTCGATAAGGTCGTCGGTCATATCGCCGGGCGCGGATAGCACGACTACAACGTCGCTGCCGTTCCTATAGGTATCGGCGACGATGTTCGCGACACGCTTGATACACTTCGCGTCCGCAACGGAGCTGCCGCCGTATTTTTGCACTGTTAACAAGTTCGTTCCTCCTAATCTCGGTTCACTATGCCGGTAAGTCGCCGAGCGCGTCCTGACCCGCGATTGCAAGCTCGCGCCCGTCTTCCCAATAGATGTACTTCCGTGCGGACATATGCTTGACCGCGTCGATTACGTCCGCGACTACCGCGCTGGCGGTCGGCATCTTCCCCGCGCCCTGACCATAGAACAGTACCTCACCGACCGCGTCGCCCTTGATCACTATCCCATTGAACACTCCGTCGATATTGTACAGTAGATTGCCTTTACCGACGACGTGCGGAGCGACATACACGGCGATCCCGCCGTCCTTCGTGCGGCCGGCTCGACCGACGAGCTTAATCTTGCTCCCGGCTGGGCAATCGACTCCCGCAAGGTCGTCAATCCCGCGTACGCTGACTTTGTGCGGGTCGATCTGTTTCCCGAACGCGAGCGCGGCGAGTATGCAGATCTTTCGGCACGTGTCCTTACCGCTGATATCGGCGGAGGGATCGCGCTCCGCGTAGCCGAGCTCTATCGCTTGCTTCAACGCTTCTTCGTAAGTGATCCCGTCGTCGGACATGCGCGTGAGGATATAGTTCGTGGTTCCGTTCAGAATCCCGTAAATCTCAGTAATCTCGTTCGCCGCGAGGCACTGATTCAGCGGACGCAGTACCGGTATACCGCCGCCGACGCTCGCTTCGAACAGGTAGTTGACGTTCTTGTCGCGTGCGATCGTTAACAACTCGTGCCCATGCTCCGCGACCAGCTCCTTGTTCGATGTTACGACGCTCTTGCCCGCAAGCAACGCACGCTTGGTATAGTCGTAAGCGTGAGTGACACCTCCGATCGTTTCAACGACAACCTTGACCTCCGGGTCGGATTCGATCGCCGCGAAATCCTGCG
>JAITGH010000035.1 GCA_031280855.1 Oscillospiraceae bacterium
TCGGCTTGCGATAGATCCCGCTGGTAACGCCAAGCGGAGATCCGTCTTTCGCGGTAACGTTGACAACGGTGACGATCGCCGTCTCGCCCGATTTCAGTTGTCGAAGCGGTGAGTTGGAGAACATGAGCTTGACGAGCTTCCCGTTGACCTCGGCATGGCTCGGCTGAATCGCCGCCTTCGTGGAGGTGTACTGAATCGCGTCGCCGGACAGCGTGTAGTTTGCGGCATTCTGCCCCTTCGTCTTGTCGACCTCCTTGGAGAACTCGACTTGAAGCGATCCGTCGTCAAGCAGCAGGACTTTCTTGACGTTAAGCGCGTTCTCGAGGTCGCCGGAGCCGACGACTCCGGTTTCACCGGGCGGGATCCAGTCCTTGACGGCGTCGCCCGTCTTGACTCCGCCCGCGTCGAGGCTGACCTCAACGATTGCGCGGTTGACGGTTACTCGAGTGTTGCGCCCCTCCTCAACCTCAACGAAGCGCAGAACTCCAAGCCCGGACACGTTGCAATCGTTCGCCCACGTGGTGATCTCGGTGATAATGCCGGAGCGCAAGGCGTCGACATTCGTCCCGACGGCGGAGCGGTCGATCAGCATGTGCTCGACGGTGCCGCCGACATTTACCCTGACGCGCTCCGCGTTCGCACGGACTTGGTTGACGACTCCGTTACTATTGATGTTCAAGGTCGCGCCGATACCGTTCAAATCGACGGTCTTGACCGTGGCGTTGTTGACGTACGCGGTCGTATCCTGGGCGAGCAGCAGGCGATTGACGATGCCGTCGATGTAGACCGCGCCGCAGTCGTTCTCGATCGCGATGGTGTTCGCCTCGGCGGGTTCGGCGAAGCTGATGCGTACGGGGCGCCAGTTGCGTGGAGTCCTGACGTAGACGGTTCCGACGCGGCTTTTACCGCGGATCAGGACGCTGTGCTCACCGCCTCCGCTGATATAGATATCGCCGTTGACGATGACGTTATCAAGCGTCACTTCGCCGTCGCCGACTCCTTGGGTTATGAACAGGTCTCCGTTGACGTGCATATCATGAAGTTCCGCGCCGGGCGAGTTGATAACGGTAACGCCGTTGATGTCCGTATCCGTGGACTCGCCGGAGGCGATGTAGCCGTAGATAATGCTATCGAGGATCTTGACGGTCTCCGCACGAGTAATATTGCGCGTCGGGCGCAGGAAACCGTCCTGACCGTTGACGTAGCCGGAACGCACGAGCCCGCCGACCTCGCCTCTAGCCCAGTAAGCACAGTCGTCTGTGTCCGGGAAGCCTGCGATTCCGTTCTCGTCTGCGGAGATGCGGAACACTCTGGCGAAGATCGCGAACGCCTCTTGCCGAGTTATGTAGTCGTTCGGGCGGACTTTGCCCGCGTCGCCCTTGACGACTCCCGCGCCTACCAGCTGCAGGATGTAGCTGTAGTACCAATCGCCCGCATAGATGTCCGTAAACGGGTTCGACGGCGTGTAGCTGTAGTTCATCGTCGAGGCGATGATTTTGAACAGCTCCGCCCTGGTGATAGAAGCGTTAGGTCGGAATTCGGTGCCGGAGTATCCCGAGATTACGCCATAGCTACTCCAACGGTCGATCGGGGTCTTCGCCCAACTGTCGACAGTGTCGCTGAACGTAACCGCCCGAGCTTTCGGGGAATCCGTGATCCGGCCGAATCCGAAGATCATCGCCGCCGTCAACAGCAGCGCAGTCAGCCTTCTAAGCATGTTAAGGTTCCTTCCTTGTCTTCGACCCGGCGCTCCACGCGGATTCCGACCGCGCCTGCGGGGTCGCTCATAGTTTTTGGCATATATGCCTAATATACCTATATACTAACATAATCTCCGACGAAATGCAACCACTTTTTTATGCCGGAGCGCAACTCTTCTTACCACTCGCGGCTACGCCTGTCGGTACCGAGCGTTCCGATTCGGGGCGCGCCACTCGGGGTGCGAAGCAAGCGGGTCGCCGGTGTATATGACTGCAAAAAAATTTTTTCAGTTTTTGCAATTTCTCTATTGACAACGCCGTTATTCTGTGATACTATATAGCGGTAGTAAGTGACACTGCATATAGATACTACAGACTACCAGCCGAAAGGAGGAGCCCGATTGGAGAATCTTACCGAAATGCTCAAGGGTGTGCTGGAGGGCAGCGTGCTCGAAATCATCGGCAGAGGCGAAACCTACGGCTACGAGATTACTCGAAAGCTGAACGCGCTCGGCTTCGCAGACGTTGTAGACGGAACCGTGTACACGATTCTCGTCCGCCTTGAGAAGAATAAGCTCGTCGATACCTCGCAGCGTCCGTCGGATAAGGGTCCGCCTCGCAAATTCTTTACGCTTAACACCGCCGGCAGTGAGGAGCTGCGGAAGTTCTGGCTTAAATGGGAGTTCGTCTCATCTAAAATCAACGAATTGAAGGAGGGGAAACCGTATGTCTGATTTCTTCGACAACTATCTAAACGTTCGCAAGATACTGAAAAGCAAGCGGGAGTACAAGGCGCAGATGGCGCGGGTCGAGGCGATGCCCTCGGATTACCGCTATGTGTTCAAGGAGATTCAAAAGCATACGTGGATGTTCGCGGCGGGCGACGGCTTAGATATGCTGAAGATCCACTACGACCTGATCGAGCTGTTCGAGTCCGGCGTTGCGGAGGGCAAGGGCGTGCTTGAAATCACGGGCAGCGACGTCGCCGGGTTTTGCGAGGATCTGCTGCGTAACGCGAAAACCTACACGGAGGACTGGCGAATCAAGCTGAACCGCGACATTGCGGAGAAGCTCGGAAAGGGGGAAACGAGGTGAGCGCGATTAACGTTTCGCGGCTGCGTAAGTCTTTTGGCTCGCAACTCGTCCTTGACGGTTTGAGCTTCTCCGTGGAGCAGGGCGAAGTCTTCGCATTACTTGGCTCGAACGGCGCGGGTAAAACGACCGCTATTAAGATCCTCGCCACGCTGCTGTCCGCCGATGGCGGCACGGCTGAAATCTGCGGGTTTGACGTTACCAATCAGGCGCACAAGGTACGCGAGACTATCAGCTTGACCGGGCAGTTCGCGGCGGTGGACGGCATATTGACCGGGCGCGAGAACCTCGTGCTTGTCGCAAAACTGCGCGGAGTAGAGAATCCCGCGCAAGCCGCCGCCGAATTGCTTGACCGCTTCGGACTTACAGGCGCCGCGAACAAGCGTGCAGGAGCATATTCCGGCGGCATGGCTCGAAGGCTTGACATCGCGATGAGTATGCTCGGCAGCCCGAAAGTCGTTTTCCTCGACGAGCCAACTACCGGGCTTGACCCGGAGGCTCGGCTTGAGGTCTGGAAGACCGTTAAAGATCTCGCGGAGTCGGGCGTAACCGTTCTGCTGACGACTCAGTACTTGGAAGAAGCGGAGCAGCTTGCGGACAAAATCGCCATACTTCACTCCGGGAAGATCATCGTCAACGGAACGCTTGCCGAGCTGAAAAAGCTGTATCCGCCCGCAAAGAAGGAGTACATCGAAAAACAGCCGACGCTGGAGGAAATCTTCCTCGCGATTACGAAGACGGAGGGGAAATAAGATGCGCAAGACAGGCATACTTTTCGGGCGCTTGATGCGCCACATTCTGCGCAGCCCCGACACGATTATTACGGTGGCGATGATACCCATCGCGATGCTGCTGCTGTTCGTCTACGTGTTCGGCGGAGCGATAAAGCCGAGCCTCGGCGAAAACGTGAACTACGTCAGCTATATGCTGCCCGGAGTACTGCTAATGGCGATCGCCGGCGGCGTATCCTATACGGCGTTTCGGATATTTCAAGACGCGGAAAAGGGGATCTTTCAGCGATTCTCGTCCATGCCGATTCCTCGAGCGTCGGCGCTGTGGGCGCATGTGCTGACCTCGCTCGTGTCGAATATGCTTACGCTTGCGGTGATAATCGCGGTCGCGCTTGTCATGGGGTTTCGGTCGAGCGCGGGGGTTTTGGAATGGCTTGCGGCGACGGGGGTACTCGCGCTGTTCACGCTTGCGCTGACGTGGGTTGCGGTCGTGCCGGGTATAACCGCAAAGACGATGGAGGGCGCGAGCGCATTCTCCTACCCGCTAATGTTCTTGCCGTTCATCAGTTCGGCGTTCGTGCCGACTGACACGATGCCCGCCGCCGTGCGTTGGTTCGCGGAGCGTCAACCCGTGACCTCGATTGTGAACACGGTACGCGCACTGTTGAACAATCAAGCTGTAGGCGGCGAGATATGGGCGGCGCTTGCGTGGTGCGTCGGCATCGGCGCGGTGTTTTGCGTACTTGCTATGCGGGCGTACAAAAAGCGAGGTTCCGCATAACAATAGACCTGCGCGGTGACCTCTCGCGTAAAAAAATGCTTGACAAATCGGCAAAAGTGTGGTATAATAGGGGTAAGACTCGAATAGCCGGAGGGTGCAATGCAGAAGCTTAGCAGTGGTAAAGTGCGCGACATTTACACCGTTGACGACAAGTCGCTTATGATCGTGGTGTCGGATCGAGTATCGGCGTTCGACGTAATCATGAACGATCCGATTCCCGATAAGGGTAAGATTCTTACGCAAATGTCGGAGTTTTGGTTCGATTTCACCTCGGACATCGTGCCGAACCACGTGATCTCAACAGACCCGTCCGAGTTCCCACCGGAGTTCCAAACGCCGGAGTTCCGCGGTCGCAGTATGCTTGTCAAGAAGCTGAAGATGCTGCCGATCGAGTGCATCGCTCGCGGCTATATCACCGGGCAAGGCTGGGACAGCTATCAGCGCACCGGAATCGCCTGGCTTACGACTCCGCCGAGCGGTATGCAGGAGTCACAGCGGCTTGCCGCTCCGCTGTTCACCCCATCGTCTAAGGCTACGGACGGCGAGCATGACGAGTACATCTCGTTCGAGCAAATGCGCGTCCTAATCGGCTTAGACCTCGCTTTGCGCGTGCGCGACCTAACGCTGGAGATCTACTCGAAATGCGCGGAGTACGCGCAGACTCGAGGGATTATTATCGCGGATACGAAGCTGGAGTTCGGCTTGGACGACAACGGGACGCTGGTATTGGGCGACGAGATCGCGACCCCGGATTCCAGCCGATTCTGGGCGGCGGACAGGTACGAGATCGGGCGCGGTCAGGACAGTTTCGACAAGCAGCCGCTTCGCGACTGGCTGGAGTCCTCCGGCTTCAAAGGTAAATCTCCCGACCATCTGCCGGACGAGATTATAACGTCGACGCGCACGCGTTATCTTGAGGCGTTCACTCGCCTCACGGGCCGTACGCTTAAAGCGTAGCAGGAGGTTCGATATGCCGCAGCTGTTCGCAACTAAGGGCAATCTGATCGCCGCGAAAAAGTCGCTGGAGCTCTCTTCCACGGGGTACGACTTGCTTGACCGCAAGCGGAGTATCCTGATTCGAGAGATGATGGATCTCCTGAACCGCTCCAAAGGGCTTCGCGCACAAATCGACGAGACTTACACGCAGGCGTACGCCGCGCTCCGCCGGGCGAATACTACTCTTGGCGCCGTCGGAGCCATCTCACGCACTACCCCGCCGGATACAGTGGTAGAGCTTCGCTACCGCAGCGTGATGGGCGTCGATTTGCCCGTTTGCGATTACGCTGAACCTCACCGCCGCATGGCCTACGGTATCCACGGCAGTGACTCTCAGCTTGACAACGCTTACCATCGATTTTGCGACGTCAAGCGTATGACGGTCATGCTTGCGGAGATTGAGAACTCCGCGTTCAGGCTCGCAAGAGCTATCATCAAGACTCAGCGTCGAGCGAACGCGCTCAAGAACGTCAGTATTCCCAAGCTTGAACGTACGATCAAAACGATTACGGAAGTGCTTGAAGAGAAAGACCGTGAGGAATTCTCCCGTTTGAAGGTCATCAAGCGTGGTAAGGAATAGCCGTGTTTTCAAGTGCGGGATAGGATGGTGAAATGGAAGGTTACGAGCTTTACAAGATGTGGGCGCCGGACGACAGCATTTGGACTCCATGGGCTAAGCCGACCGCGTTCGCTACGCCGATCAGCACCGCAGGGTATACCGCAGACGAGCATCCGATCCGCTGGATCGACCGTGCAGTCGGCGGTACCGCGATCGTCGTGGATCTGCCGGGTCAGGACAGCGTCGAAGAGGGGCTCAGCCTCGCAAGACTCGGCTGGCGTCCGGTGCCGCTGTTCAATGGCGTAACAATCCCGGAGCGGAGACTCATGCAAATCGACAGCTTCGACCTCACCGCCGCTCTGTTCAGAAGTGCGAAGCTGCTGCGCGCCATGATGCTGCCGCCGGACGCTCCGCCTGCGTTCCTGCTCGATTCCACTCGCACCAGATTCGCCCGGCGTATCAACGGTCGCTTCGACAATCGTTGGTGCGTGTTCCCTCAAGATATGCCGTCCGCCATCTTCCTCTTCAGGCACGGCGTCACTCGGGTTATCGTTCGTGCGGAGCGTATCCTCGATGACCTCGCACACGTGCTTTGCCGCTACCGTGAGCAAAACGTCACGATAGCGGCGTGCACTCCCGGCGGTTCCATTGAGGAGTTCGAGCTTCGCAAGCCACCGAAGTACAAGCACCCGATCTACCGTTTCGAGAAGACGACCGGCATGACGCGCAACCGGCTCGGCGGATTCGGCGGCATGGTGCCGATTCCGCCGGAACGCCCGGATGCCGAACGGTTCAAAGGCTCGCAACGGTTCTGACTGCTCGTAACTTCTAATACTTGCCGAAGTTATCGTCGTCGAAGCCGGAGGCGGGTCGGGAAGTCTCATGGGAATGCGGCGAGTAGATATCGGACGGTCGCGGCAGCGCGGAGCGTTTCTGAGAGGCCGGGAGCGATCCGGAGGTTTTGAAGCGGCTGACGAGTTCGTTCATGATGGAGCTTTGACTGCTCATCTCTTCGGCGGCGGCGGCGCTTTCCTCGGCGGTCGCGCTATTCTGTTGGACGACTTGCGCGACTTGGTCGACGCCGATATTGATCTGCTTGATGGAGACGCTTTGCTCGCCGGAGGATTGGGCGATCTCGGTAATAATCTCGGTGCTTTCGTTGATACCGCTGACGATCTCAGAGAGCGAGGCGGAGGTCTCGTCGGCGATTCGGATTCCGAGCGCGGCTTTCTCGATGCTGTTCTCGATCATAACGCCGGTCTCTTTGGCGGCGTCAGTAGATTTGGCGGCGAGTGCGCGCACCTCCTCGGCGACGACGGTGAAGCTTTTACCGTGTTGCCCGGCTCTGGCGGCTTCAACGGCGGCGTTAAGCGCGAGAATGTTCGTTTGGAACGCGATGTTATCGATGACCTTGACAACGTCGTTGATCTTGTTGCTGGCTTCGTTGATTTCGCGCATCGCTTGCATCATCTGATCCATCTGCTCGGCGCCGCGGTGAGCGTTACCGCGAATAGTGCCGGAGAGATCTGCGGCCTTGGAGGCGAGGCGCGCATTCTCCTGCGTTTTCTCGGCGACCTCATTAATGGAGCTTGAAAGCTGCTGTACGGCGGCGGCTTGCTCGGTTGCGCCTTGCGCAAGGTTCTGCGCACCGCTGGAGATTTGGGTCGCGCCCGTCGTGACTTGCTCGGAGGAACTGCGGATCTCGCCAAGAACCTCGTTTAGCTCGGTAACCATGGAGGTCAGGGCGTTGCCGATCGTGTCGCGGTCACCGAGAGTTCTGACGGAGATGGTGAGATCGCGGTCGGCGACTTTCGTAAGCGTCTCGCCATAGTAGATGACCTGCCTAATCAAGCTTGCGTA
>JAITGH010000056.1 GCA_031280855.1 Oscillospiraceae bacterium
GACGTGCGTCCGCACCAATCTCGCTATCCGCTATTTACTATCGCCTACCCGCTAACTACTAACATTCGGAGGTACACCAATGAGCCGCAAGGAGAAAGCCGTCATAAGCGTATCCGCAGTACTCGCGCTTATGGTCAATCTCGCACCGATCGCCGGTGCAATGCACATCATGGAGGGCTATCTGCCCGCGCTTCACAGCGTCGGCTGGAGCGTGCTCGCACTGCCGTTCCTTATCGCGGGCGTCATCAGCATCCGCAAGCATCTGCGCAAGAGCCGCAGGGTTCTGATCCTTCTGGCGATGTCCGGTGCGTTCATCTTCGTAGTCTCGTCGCTTAAGATCCCTTCGGTTACGGGAAGTTGCAGCCACATGACCGGGACGGGGCTGGCCGCGATACTGTTCGGCGTACCCGCGACCTCGGTACTGGGCGTGATCGTGCTGCTGTTCCAGGCGCTGCTGTTGGCGCACGGCGGACTGACGACTCTGGGAGCGAACACGATCAGCATGGCGGTCGTCGGGCCGTTGCTTACGTGGCTGCTGTACAAGCTTGGAACCAAGCTGAAGGTGAACAAGATGGCGACGGTATTCGTCGCCGCGACTCTGGGCGACTTGCTCACGTACTGCGTTACAAGTGTGCAGCTCGCAATCGCGTATCCCAGCGTGTCCGGCGGAGTGCTTGCCAGCGCCGCGAAGTTCCTCGGCGTGTTCGCGCCGACTCAACTGCCGCTTGCGATCGTGGAAGGTATCTTGACCGTACTCGTGGTCATGGGCATGGAAAGCTTCGCCTCGAGCGAGCTTGCGGACGTATCCTATTTGGAGGTGCAACAATGAAGAAGCGAACCGGAATCGCAATCGCACTGATCGTACTGGCGTTGCTGATCACGCTAATCCCGCTATTCGCGCTTAAGGGCGCGGAGTTCGGCGGCAGCGACGACGCGGGCAGCCAGATGGTTGCCGAAGTCACCGGCGAGGAGTACGAGCCGTGGTTCACGCCCGTACTGGAGCAATACTTAGGCGGAGAACTTCCCGGCGAGATCGAGTCGCTCTTCTTCTGTCTCCAGACCGGGATCGGCGTAGGGATAATCGCGTACGCGTTCGGATTCTTGGTTGCCAGGAAGCGATTCGGCGGAGATAAGCGCACCGACGAAAGCGCATGATAACCGCCGCGCTCGCGATGGCGTTCGTCGGAAGCTTGTCATACGGCAAGCTTCCTGCACCGCTAGCCGTGCCGCTGTCCATCGGGACGGGAGCGGCGTTGTTCATCTTCGGCAGACACTCGCACACCGACGGCAGGATACCCATCGACGTGATGGCTCAGCGCTCGCGCCTGAATACGCTTAACCCGACGCTGAAGCTTGCGGCCGCACTCGCGCTGATTGCGGTCTGCATCGCCTCCGCGAATCCGTATCCCGGACTCCTGCTGACGCTCGCAATGCCGTGTATTGCGATTCACGGCCGAACGCCGAAACTTCGCGACTACGTGCAAACCATCGCGCTGCCGAGCGCGTTCATCATCATCGGAGGGCTCGCGCTGTTGTTCGAGGTCTGCGGTGAACCCGCAGGCGCGTTAAATCTGCGCGTTTTCAGCATATGGCTATGCGTAAGCCCGGAATCGCAGGCGCGTACCGCCGTAGTCGTCGCCAAAGCGTTTGGCGCAAGCAGCTGCATGATTACGCTAGGCCTCACGACGCCAATGCCGCAGCTCATCGGCGCGTTGCGGCGGCTTCGATGCCCCGATCTGATCGTCGACTTAATGTACTTGATCTATCGCTATATCTTCATCTTGCTAACGCTGCACACGGAGATGCGCGACGCGGCTCGAAGCCGGCTCGGGTTCCGCACGTACCGCACCGCGCTTCGAAGTACAGGCGATATCTACTCGAACCTGCTTGCCGCAAGTTACCGCTTCGCGAGCCGCAACTTCGACGCTATGGAAAGCCGCTGCTACGACTCCGGGATCCGATTCCGCGAATCGAGCCGTCGAGCCACGCTTCCCGAATGCCTGATATGCGCCGCGCTATTCGCGATTGCCGTGACGCTTGCCATAATGCCGCTGTGAGGTTAATATGCGACCGAATGACGAAGTACTGAGAATCGAGAACATCGGCTACCGCTACCATGGCGCGGAGCGTCCCGCGCTCAACGGGGTTAGCGTTACCGTGCGGCGCGGGGAGCGCGTCGCGGTACTCGGCAGCAACGGCGCGGGCAAGAGCACGTTTTTCCTGTGCTGCAACGGCGTATTGCGCCCTCAAAGCGGCAGGATACTGCTGAACGGTAACGCGGTCGGCAAGACGAAGCGCGAAGTCTACGCGCTTCGTCAAGCGATTGGGCTTGTCTTCCAAGATCCGGATAACCAGATCATCGCGGGAACCGTAGAAAGCGAGATCGCGTTCGGTCCGATGAACCTGAAGCTTCCGGGTGACGAGGTCGACTCTCGCGTTGACAGCGCGATCTCGCGATTGAATTTGGAGCAGTACCGCACGTCCGCTCCGCACTACCTTAGCGGCGGTGAGAAGAAGCGTGTCGCGATCGCCGATATTCTCGCGATGGAGCCGCAGGTCATCTTGTTTGACGAGCCGACCGCATCGCTCGACCCGCTGAACGTTGCCGCATTCGAGCGTACCCTCGAAGAGCTTAGTAACTCCGGAATCGCGATCGTTATCTCGACGCACGACGTCGACTTCGCTTACCGTGCGACGGATCGCGCCGTCGTTTTCGCTAACGGCGCGATTACCGCAGATACAAGCGTTGAGTCGGTGTTCGGCGACGCGGCGGTACTCGCCGCCGCAGGGTTACGTAAGCCGCTGTTGTTCGAGGCGGCGGAGATACTCGGGCTTGCCGTCCGACCTCGAACAATCGAGCAGCTTAGACGCGCCTCACTCGGCGAAAGCTAGTGCACACTCCAGCGTAGAGTCAAGCTCGGCCGCCGAGTGCGCCGCACCGATGAACCACGCCTCAAACTGCGACGGCGGCAAGTATACGCCGCCGTCCAGCATATGGCGATGGAACGCGGCAAACCTAGCCGTATCGCTTGTTTGCGCGTCCGCGAACCCGCGTACCTCTCGATTCGTGAAGAATACGGTCAGCAGCGAGCCGACGCGGTTCACGGTAACGTTTTCCATGGTTCGCAGTCTAAGTTCAAGCTTCGCCGCGTACGCATCGATTTGAGCGTAGACCTCCGGGCGCGACCGCAGGTAGCGTAGCTGCGCGAGTCCCGCCGCCATGGCGACCGGGTTGCCGGACAGCGTTCCCGCGTGGTACACGCTGCCAAGCGGCGCGATATGGCGCATAAGCTCGAGCGCTCCGCCGAACGCTCCAACGGGCATTCCTCCGCCGATCACCTTGCCGAAGCACCACAGATCGGGCTTCACTCCGTACGCCGCCGCCGCACCTCCCGGCGCGAGCCGGAATCCGGTTATCACCTCGTCAAAGATCAGCAACGCTCCGTTGCGAGTGCAACTCTCCCGCAGCGCTTGCAAGAACCCGGGATTCGGAGCTACGACTCCCATGTTCGCCGCCACGGGCTCCACGATCAGCGCAGCGACCTGACCCGTGTTCGCGTCAAAAATCGCGTCAACGTCAGAAATATCGTTGTAGCGCGCCGTCAGCGTGAGTGATGCGACCTCCGACGGAACGCCTCCCGAATCCGCCACACCAAACGTTAGTGCTCCGGAGCCCGCCTTCACAAGCATCGAATCGCCGTGCCCGTGATAGCAGCCCTCGAACTTGACAATCTTATCGCGTCCGGTGACGTGCCTCGCAACGCGAAGCGCACTCATCACGGCTTCCGTACCGCTGGACGTCATTCGCACCATCTCGAGCCCCGGTACGCACGCGGTCATCAGTTCCGCAAGCTCGACCTCCGCTTCGCATGGTGCGCCGAAGCTCAGCCCGTTGCGCACGGCGCGTTCGACGGCCTCGCGGATTACGGGGTGGTTGTGCCCGAGTATCATCGGACCCCACGACGCGACATAGTCGATGTAGCTGCGCCCGTCCGCGTCGGTAATGCGGCTCCCGTCGGAGTGCGCGATGAAGCGCGGCGTTCCGCCGACGCTGCGGAACGCTCGAACCGGGCTGTTCACGCCGCCGGGCAGGACTCGCTTCGCTCGCTCGTACAGTGATTCGTTCAACCCAAGTCTCCTTTCGCGATCGCGTGTGCGAGTTCCGGCGCGAAGTAGCTGATCAGCACGTCCGCGCCCGCACGATAGATTGCGGCGGCGGACTCGCACATCGCGGCGTACTCGTCAATGTAGCCTGCCGCCGCAGCCGCCTTGATCATCGAGTATTCGCCGCTTACAGAATATGCCGCCAGCGGCAGCGAAGTCGCCGACCTCACCGCCGCGATAACGTCAAGGCAGCTCAAAGCGGGCTTTACCATCAAAATGTCCGCGCCCTCGTCCGCGTCAAGCTGCGCCTCCTTGACGGCCTCACGCACGTTGTGCCAGTCCATCTGATACGTCTTGCGATCGCCGAATTGAGGTGCGCTGTCCGCCGCCGCTCGGAACGGACCGTAGAACGCGGACGCGTATTTGACCGAATACGACATAATCGGAACGCCCGCGTATCCCGCTGCATCAAGCTTCGAGCGAATCGCGCCGACTCGCCCGTCCATCATATCCGACGGCGCA
>JAITGH010000097.1 GCA_031280855.1 Oscillospiraceae bacterium
GTTCATCGCGCATACTAACATGAAACGTGATGGGTACGTCAGCGAGCCGGACGCACGCGAGATAGTGACCGAGCCGTCTTCCAGGGGCTGACGCAAGATTTCAAGCGTGGCGCGGCTGAACTCCGGAAGCTCATCCAGGAACAGCACGCCGTTATGCGCCAGTGAGATCTCACCGGGTCGAGGAATCGTTCCCCCGCCGGCCAGTCCGGCTTGCGAAATTGTGTGGTGCGGCGTACGGAACGGGCGTGCGGTTATGATCGGACGTAAGCTACTCGTCTCACCGGCGATGCTGTGGATTTCGGTCGCTTCTAACGCCTCATCACGTGACATATCCGGGAAGATGGACGGCAATCCGCTGGCAAGCATTGACTTCCCGGTTCCGGGCGGTCCGCACATCAGGATATTGTGACCTCCGGCGACGGCGATCTCTAATGCGCGTTTTACGTTCTCTTGACCTTTCACGCTGGCGAAGTCACGGCCCGGCGCTTGCTCACGCGCATACGCGCTGAAATCGGCGGGAGCGAGCGGCTCGATACGCTCAAGCCCGCGCAGGTGCATCAATAGGTTGCCTACGTTATCCACAGGGTACACGTTAACGCCTTGCGCGAACGAGGCCTCGACTGCGTTGTCCGCAGGTACGTACAAGTCGGTGATGCCGAGCCGCTCCGCGGCCAGCGCCATCGAGATCGTTCCGGTGACGGGGCGCACATCTCCTGATAACGACAACTCACCAACGAATGCGGCGGTCTCCGCTATCGGTGCGATATACTCCGCGCCCGCAAGGATTCCAAGCAACAGCGGAAGGTCATAGATTGTCCCGTTCTTCTTCGTATCGGCGGGTGCGAGGTTGACCGTAATCTGGTTAATCGGGAAGCTGAACCCGGACGCTCGCATTGCGGCGCGTACGCGCTCCCGAGCCTCTTTTACCGCTGCGTCCGGCAATCCTACTATGTCGAAGTGCGGCATCCCTTTCGAAACATCGCATTCCACCGATACTCCGTATCCGCGTATTCCTCCAAGTCCCAGCGACTTCACCACGGCAAGTGCCATCTGCACGCCCTCCTTAACTTTTCACATTTCAGCAGATACGACAGTTTACTCAAGCGCTAACGGAGCGTCACGAAGTACCTCGGGCAGCTTGCTGTAATCGTTTGCAACGATGAGTATCACGACGCGTGACTTGCTGTCCTCGATTACACGTGCGTTGTCGAGCTTCGGGATCTCCTCCGGGCGATAGCCGGACTCGCTGTTCTTAAGCGTGACGACTCGCGCCTTCGCGACAAGCGCGACGGAGTACATGCTTTCAGAAGCCTTAGCCTTCAGGTACACGATCGTCTCCGACGTCGCGCCTGACGACATGTAGAAGATTGCGCTTTCCACCATGCTTGAGTTCAGCCCGAAGTTAGAGTACATCAGTTCCGCATTCTCCACGGGTTCAAGCGTTTCGCTGAACGCTCCGCTGGCAAGCGCGTCGTCGATGATCTTCTGCGGGTCGTCGAACTTGCCCGCGCAGCTTGAAAGCGTTAGGATCAGCGCAAGCGCGAGCGCTGTTAGGATTGCTTTGCGTAGTCGGTTCATTGTAGGTCTGCCTTTCTGCCGTAATCGGTCTTGTCGATGGCGTGCGATTTCAGATACGCCAGCCATGTCTTATAGTAGTTCGCGGTTAGATGCACGCCGTCGAAGCTTGCGATTGCGGGAAGATTGCCGCGTTCGTCCGCGAACGCCTCGAACGTGTCGATATAGAAGCACTTCTTCTCCCACGATAACAGCAGCAGCTGAGCATTGATCTCGCGGATGCGGTCGTTGTTGAAGATCGCGCCCTTATCTTTCGCGGCCGCCGCAGTGACGGGAGTGATCGCTTGAATGTAGATGCTCGCGTCCGGCTGAAGCGCTTGGATGTCGTCGATGACTTGCCCGTATGCGTCGTGGATTTCGGCGATCTTCATGGAGATCTCGTTGATTCCGAGGAAGATGAAAATCTTGCCGTATTGCTTCAATGCCAGCGCGTCCATGAGGTTGATGACATCGCCGTTGAACACGACGTGCACGGTCTCAATATTGCGTACGCTGACGGACTTCGCGGCGAATCCGTCGACGCCCGTGAGTCCGGAGTAGAGCATGAAGCCCTCGGTAAGTGAGTTCCCGATGAACGCGGTGTCTGTGAAGAAGTCGTCTCCGACGGGCTCTGCCTCCGGCACCGGCTGACCGTAGTCGAAGTCGAGCACGTCGCGTCCGAAGCCGTCGATGAAGCGCGCAGGTTCCGGGGTCGGGGTTGGAGGTTCGGTCGGCGAGGGCTCGACCGTCGGCGTAGGCTCGGGAGTCTCTTCGGCGGTCGGCGATGGAGACTCAGAACTTGGCGAGGGCGATGCGGACGCGCCGCTCGGCACCGCAATCGGCGTCGTCGGATCGGACGGGTGACGCAAGACGTATATGAATATGAATATGGCGGCGATCGCAAGCAATCCAAGCAGTATATATAGTACGATTCCGAGCCCCAGGCGAGCTCGCCTCTTTGACCTATTCAACGTAAGAACCAAACCTTTACACTTATATAGATACGCATACCATTCTAACAGAAAGCGAGGAAAAACGCAAGAGGAAAATTGCGAAGATAGAAAAAAAGTGCTTGACAAGCGCAGCGGGATGTGGTAGACTACACTTAACTACTGCATTACTGTAGTAAATCAATCCCCAATTCATTCTTCCGGAGGGTTTTTACTTATGGCTATCAAGGTCGGGTTACTGATTGCGTTCTTCATTCTTACGATCTGCATCGGGATTTACTCCCGCCGACACGCCGGAGACGTCGGCTCCTTCGTGCTCGGCGGCAGGAGCGTCGGCATGTGGCTTACCGCGTTCGCTTACGGCACAAGCTATTTCTCTGCGGTCATCTTCGTCGGCTATGCCGGGCAATTCGGCTGGAAATACGGCATGAGCGCGACGTGGATCGGAATCGGCAACGCCGTTATCGGTTCGCTGCTTGCGTGGGTTGTACTTGGGCGCAGGACGAGGGTCATGACGCAGCATCTCGGAAGCTCCACGATGCCGGACTTCTTTGAGCGCCGCTACGGCAGCGGTAAGCTGAAGATCGCCGCCAGCGCGATTATCTTCGTCTTCCTGATACCCTACACCGCATCGCTGTACAACGGACTGTCTCGCATCTTCGCGATGGCGTTCGGAATCGACTACACTTACTGCGTGATCGCGATGGCGGTGATAACGTGTATTTACGTCGTCGCGGGCGGTTACATGGCGACCGCGATCAACGACTTCATTCAAGGGCTGATCATGCTGGTTGGGATCGTGCTGATCATCGTGACTGTAGTCAACGGTCAGGGCGGCTTTAGTGAGGCCGTGCGTAAGCTCGGCGAGATTGAGGAATCCGGCGTACCGCTTGGCTCGTTAAACTCGCTCTTCGGACCGGATCCCGTTAACCTGTTGGGAGTCGTCGCGCTCACGTCGCTCGGAACCTGGGGCTTACCGCAGATGGTGCACAAGTTCTACGCGATCAAAAGCGAGAGCGCGGTCAAGCGCGGCACGATAGTCTCGACGCTATTCGCGGTCGTAATCGCGGGCGGCTGCTACTTTTTGGGCGGGTTCGGACGGTTGTTCGCCGATCGCCCGGAGATCTACAACGCCACAACCGGAGCGCCGATCTTCGACGCGATCATGCCCGCGATGCTGGGCACGCTTTCCGACGCGCTGATCGGGGTCGCGATGCTGCTGGTATTCTCCGCATCGATGAGCACGCTGTCGTCGCTGGTACTTGCGTCCGGCTCGACGCTTACTCTTGATTTTATCAAGCCGCTGTTCCGCAAGGACATGGCGGAGAAGTCGCAGTTGCTGACGATTCGCGTATTGATCGTATTCTTTGTCGTGGTCTCAGGAGGGCTTGCGCTATTGCAATACAAGTCTGCGGTAACGTTCATCGCTCAGTTGATGGGGATAAGCTGGGGAGCGCTTGCGGGCGCGTTCATCGCGCCGTTCATGTACGGGCTGTACTGGAAGCGCGTGACGGTTCCGGCAGTCTGGGTAAGCTTCGCGGTCGGGGTCGGGATTACGGTCTCGAACATGCTGCTTAACCTCGCGGGGAGACCGTTCATCAAGTCGCCGATTAACGCGGGCGCGATTGCGATGATCGCGGGACTCGTCGCCGTGCCGCTCGTCTCGCTTGTTACGCGTAAGCCTAAGGCGGAGCTTATCGTTAACGCGTTCTCTTGCTTCGATAAGCGGGGTGAGACGTAGAGCCAGCTGATACGAACGATATGAGTCGAGCTTAACAGATTCTGCTAGAGCAACAGGTGCTCCAGCAGAATCTTACACCCGAGCCCGACCAGAATCACGCCGCCGATGATCTCCGCCTTCGAGCCAAGCCTCGAGCCAAACCGCGCACCCAGATACACGCCCGCCGCGCTGAACGCGAACGTAGTCGCGCCGATTGTCAGCGCGACCGGCACGATCCAGAATTCCAGCATCACGATTGAGACTCCCGCCGCCATTGCGTCTATGCTGCTTGCGATTGCCAGCGGCAGCATTACCATAAACGCGAGCGACGAGTTCGAAGCGTCCTCACAGTTGCGTATGCCCTCGTAGATCATGTGGATCCCGATGATTGAAAGCAGCACTACCGCGATCCAGTGATCGACGGCCTTGATAACGTCTGCGAATGCGGATGCAAGCAGGTAACCAATTGTCGGCATGAGCGCCTGCGATACGCCGAAGTACAACCCCACGATTACCGCGGATTTCATACTCGCTTTCCTCAGCGCGAAGCCCTTACAGACCGCCATCGCGAATGCGTCCATTGACAGCCCGACGGAAAGGATCAGTAGTTCTAACAGTTTCATTGTAACCTCCATGCGTGTTCATGTATTGCGCATAGTGTGGAAACGCTCGCGCACTGTCGGCGCGAGTGTTTCATCAGGCGGTCGTTGTATAGAGTCGTAAAGCTTGTCAGCTTTTCCGGAGATTGATTGGCAGGAGCGGGGGAGGTTAGTTTCCATCGCTCAGGATAGCGGTGAGCAGCGCGGGCATAGCCTCCGGCGAGGCTTGCTTGATTACCGCGCCGTACTC
>JAITGH010000098.1 GCA_031280855.1 Oscillospiraceae bacterium
GGACGGCGCGATCCCGTCGTCCGCGTCGCCGCTCCAGAGTATCCACCGCACGGTAAGACCCGGCAGTACGTCCCAATCGAACGCCGCGTCGCCGCGCCCCGGTAACGCTCGAGCTCCCGACGCTCGCATACACTCGCTCCAGCGCGGCACGTCGCGCCCAAACTTCGCGAATCGGCGCACACAGCGCCCTTGGAAGTTCGGGTCGTACAGCGAGCCCCACGGCACGTCGCGGTATGCGAGAAACGATCCGTTGAACGGCGTGAGCCGACCCTCCGCAAGGTAACGCAGCAGCAGACTCTTCGACGCGGCGGGACCGTCCGGCTCGAAGCTTGCGCTCGGGTGCGATACGCGAACGGCGCGTCCGAACAGCGAGAGCTCGAACGCGGCTCCGTCGAACGCGGCTCCGCACCGCCGTGCGGCCTCGAACGCGTCAAGTCCCGCGAATACGGACGAGAAGTGCGCCAGCGGCCGCCCCTCCTTGTTGTTCGTAATGTCCATGACTCCAGTATAACAGACTTCCGCGCCGAAGTCAAGCCGTATTCCAAACTTCCGCAACATCACGGAGCCGCGAAGTCCGCGATGTACTCCGCCGGGTATTTCTTGTTGAAGCTTCGAGTAATGCGCCGCGCTCCGCCGGGCGTGACGAGCTTAGTCGCGCCTCCGGCTCCGAGCGCGTAGACGGAGCACAACTCCTCCATCATCGCGACGTTGTAGCGGCACTCGAACCCTTTGCGAGTCCATCCGGAGTTCTCGAACCCGCCCGCGCTGTACTTCTGACGGTAGAGGTAGTACGGCTCCAGTCCGCAATTGCGTAATCGCGAGAACGCGTAGTCCAGCATCGCGCCGACCTCACTGCCGCCGGGCGTCGGCACGCGCTCCGCGTTCCAATCGGAGCCGCGCTTACGCGTCAGAGTGTGCAGCGTCACGTTCTCCGGCTCCAGCGCGAGTACAACGTCAACGCTTCGCTTGAAGCCTTCGAGGTCATCTCCGGGCAATCCCGCGATCAAGTCCATGTTAACGCACTCGAATCCGCGCTCCCGCGCTTGGTTGAACGCGTCGACCGCGTCCTGAGCGGAGTGCCGTCTGCCGATGTTCGCAAGTACGCGGTCGCTCATCGTCTGAGGGTTCACGCTGATGCGAGTAACGCCGCACTCTTGAAGCGCGTCCAATCGCTCGGGCGTAATCGTATCCGGGCGACCCGCTTCGACGGTAAACTCCGCGCCGTCAGGCAATGCGAAGCGCTCGCGAAGCCGAGTGATCAACCGGCGCAGTTGCTCCGCCGACAGCGTAGTCGGCGTACCGCCTCCGATGTAGACGGCGGCGACACGCTCGCCCCGACTTGCGACCTGCGCGGAGACGAAGTCAATCTCACGCTCCAGCGCGTCAAGGTAGGGTGAGACGAGGTGCGCGTGCCGCTCCGTGGAGTTGCTGACAAACGAGCAATACGCGCATCTTGAGGGGCAAAACGGGATGGCGGCATACAGCATCACGCCGCCGTGCGGGATTCCGTCGGCGACGGTTCGAGCATACCGTGCAGTCGATTCTGCTAACGCGGCACGCTCCGGCGTTACGAAGTAGTCTCGCACGAGGTCGGCGCCCTGAATCGCAAGCTGAGTCGGCTTAACCCCGCTCACCGCGCCCCACGGCGGAGGCTCCTGCAACTGCGGAAGCGCGGCGAGGTACAGCGCGACCTTAAGCGCATAGCGTTCCGCACGCGTGTCAAACGGCGCGTCCACGCGCCGCGATGCGCTCAAGCCGTTGACAGTCGCAAACGCTACCCCGCCGCGAAGCTCCGACGTTGCGTCGATGTCATGGGTTCCAAACAGCGACAACGCGGTCTGCTCGACGGCGTAGCGATGGCTATGCCCGATTAAGCGCATACTTCACATAGTAGTTATGCATACGTTCACGCTCCAGCGTGGAGGACTCCGCGTGACCGGGATAGACCTCGTAATCGCCGGGCAACGCGGAGAGACGACGCAGCGAGTCAAGCAGCACCTCCATGGAGCCGCCGTCGAAATCGGTACGCCCGCAGCTATCGCGGAACAGCGTATCGCCGGTGAACAGCGCGTCCTCGCACCGCAGGCAGACTCCGCCGGGCGTATGACCCGGTGTCGCGATAACCTCGAACGTCAACGCGCCAACGCTCACGCGGTCACCGTCGCGGTATGTACGCAGGTTCGGCGTACCCTCCAGCGGCTGCGAATCGGCGGGGTGAACGAACACCGGAACGGCGCGGCTCGCGATTATCTCCGGCACCGCGGTTATGTGGTCGAAGTGCCCGTGAGTTATGAGGATCGCGGTAAGCGAGAACTTCGCGTCCTCGATGTAGTTCAGGATCGCCGCGCTTTCCGCGCCGGGATCGATCACCGCGCACTGCATCGTCGTCTCGTCGCCTACGATATAACAGTTCGTAAGCACGGGACCAACTTCCAACGGCTGAATCAGCATGGTTGAGTACCTCCATTTACTAGTCGCTCGGATTCGGACGCGCCGATGGCTCTACTCAAGCTGGCGCTTCCGCACGAGGTTAATCGGGCCCTCGGTCATCTCGTTAAGCCCGGCGAGCGCCTTGCCGACGCCGAGCGCGACGCAGCTTGCCGGATTCGCGGCGATCGAGGCGGCGACCTCCGTGCGTGCGGATACCAAATCGTCCATGCCGCGCAGTAACGCACCTCCGCCCGTCAAGATGATCCCGTTTTCCGAGACGTCGGCGACAAGCTCCGGCGGAGTGTTCTCCAGCACGTTCTGGATCTCCTCAAGGATTCGCTCGCACGGCTCCTCGAACGCGTCGCGAAGCTCGTCGGAGTTAATCGTGAACATACGCGGCAATCCGGTAAGCAGGCAGCGCCCCTTGACCTCCATCGTAGTGATGTCCTCCTGCGGGTAGACGGAGCCGAGGCTGATCTTCAAGTCTTCGGCGGTGCGATCTCCGATAAGTATGTTGTGCTTGCGCTTCACATAACGGATAATCGCGTCGTCGAACGCGTCTCCGGCGACCTTGATGGAGCCCGACCGCACGATCCCGCTAAGGCTTAGCACCGCGATATCGGTGGTGCCGCCGCCGATATCGACGACCATGTGCCCGTCAGGCTGAGAGATATCGATACCCGCGCCCATCGCCGCCGCAAGCGGCTCCTCGATTAGGTAGACCTTGCGCGCTCCGGCGGACATGCCCGCGTCGATTACGGCGCGTTCCTCAACCTCTGTAATGCTGCTGGGCACGCATACCAGCAATCGCGGTTTGAACAGGCTGAGCGTTCCGATCTTGCGCAGCAGCTCCCGCAGCATCTTCTCCGTAAGCTCATAGTCGGAGATCACGCCGCCGCGAAGCGGCCGCACCGCCGCGATATTGCCCGGAGTGCGCCCAAGCATCTGCTGTGCCTCCGCGCCCGCCTTCAGCATCTTCCCGTTGTTCTTGTCGATCGCCACTACCGCAGGCTCCGACAATACGATGCCCTTACCCTTAACGTACACGACGACTGTCGCGCTGCCAAGGTCGATTCCTATATCCTTGCCCATGTATTAATCCTCAGCTTTCTGGTTGCGAGCCACCGCGCACAACGTCACCGCTCCTACGACGTCCGCGCCGCCGCCGCGCAATACCCGCACACATTCCCGAATCGTCGCGCCCGTGGTCAGCACGTCGTCGACCAACAGGACTCGCAGCCCCGCAAGACTTGCACTGCGCTTCAAGCGAAACGCGCCTTGAGTGTTCTGCTCCCGCTGTTCCGCGCCCAGCGAGCTATTCGCGACTCTCACCCGTTTCCGCAACGGTGAGATTACCGGCGCTCCGTCAAGCTCCCGCGATAGCGCGTCGGCAAGCAGCCGCGTCTGATTATAGCCGCGTCGAAGCCGACGAGTCAAACTAAGCGGTACGCACGCGATCGCGTCGAACTCCGGCAGTAGGTTGCGAACGCACGCCGCCATCAGGCTCGCGAACGGTCGAGCCGCTCGAACTCTGCCGTGGAACTTGAACCGCAGCAACGCGCCTCTCGCAAGCCCCTCGTACCGCAGCGGAGCGGTTACCGGCAACGCGGCTCCGTCAACCGTCAGCGTCGTCGGCTCACCATACCACGGCAGCGACAGCTTGCACTCGCCGCATACTCCGCCGGGCTCCGGCTTACCGCAAAACACGCACGACCGCGGGAACAGCAGACCTCGCAACGCCTCGACCGCACGGCTAAGCACGCGCTTCATTTGCCGCCATCGTCATACGAGCGCCGAGTGCAGAGAACCTGCGGTGCGGGCGATCGTTCTGCGTCATCGCGGCTACCGCGTTCTCGTCGCCGACGATCACCAGAAGCTCCCGCGCTCGCGTGACGGCAGTGTAGAGAATCGAGCGCGACGCGAGCGTCCTCGGCACGTTCATAAGCGCAAGCACAACGGCGCGGTACTCGCTGCCCTGAGCCTTGTGAACGGTCGTCGCGAACGCGTGCTCAATCTCCGTAAGCTGCTCGAACGCATACTCGACAAGCTTGTCCTCGAAATCGACGGTAAGGGATTGCAGCCGCGGGCTTATCTCCGTAACCGTTCCGACGTCGCCGTTGAACACGCCCTCCCCGACCTCGCCGCTTTGCCGCTTCCATGACAGCTCATAGTTGTTGCGGATCTGCATCACGCGGTCGCCGACGCGAAACGTTACGGATCCGAACTGACGCTCCGGCTTGAGCGCCTCCGGCGGGTTAAGCGCGAACTGAAGCCTGCGGTTAAGCTCATGAGTACCCGTGTCGTTAATACGCGTCGGGGTAAGCACCTGGATTTGGTCGGGCGCGATCCCCATATTGCGCGGTAAGCGATTGACGCACAGATCCTCGATCAAATTGACGGCGGCGCCCGCGTCGCGGCACTTCATAATGAAGAAGTCGTCGGACTTCCGCCCGTTCTCCGGCACTATGCCGCTGTTAATGCGGTGCGCGTTGCGAATGATCAAGCTCTCCGCCGCTTGACGGAAGATCTCCGTAAGCCTGACGGTGGGAACCAGCCCGCTTGCGATGATGTCGCGGAACACATTGCCGGGTCCGACGCTTGGCAGCTGATCCGCGTCGCCGACGAGAATCAGACGGCAATCCGGCTTCAACGCCTCCAACAGCGCGTGCATTAGCTCGATGTCCACCATGGAGATCTCGTCGAGCACGACCGCGTTGACAGGCAACGGCGACTCTCGGTTCCGATTGAAGATCATCGCGCCGGATCGATCCTCCATCTTGACCTCCAGCAATCGGTGAATGGTTTGAGCGTCGCGACCGCACAGTTCCGCCATGCGCTTTGCGGCGCGTCCTGTCGGCGCGGCGAGCGCGGTCTTCAGCCCCATGCGGTCGAACAGCGTGATTATGGCTCGAACCGTCGTTGTCTTACCCGTGCCGGGTCCCCCGGTAAGCACGAGTACCGAGCGCGTCGCCGCCTGCGTAACCGCGTCGCGCTGACCCTGCGCGGGTTCGATGGTCATATTCAATTCTTTCCAGATATTGTCAGGGTTATACGAGGACGTCTTCTCCATGCTCGACATTTTGGCAAGCGTTTCCGCGACGGCGACCTCCGCGACGTACATACTGCGAAGATACGCGACAGGCTCACCGCCTAACCTCTCGCTGACCAGTTCGCCGGAGTCGTACAAGACTTCAAGCGCGTCCTCTACGACGTCACGCGGCACTCCGGCGAGATTGTTCACCGCTTGAGCAAGCTGAGGCGTCGGCAGGAACACATGCCCGTTGTCGGTATTATGGCGCAGTACGAAGACGACCGCCGCCTGAACGCGCTCCAGGCTATCGTACGCGAAGCCGAGCGTCTTGGCAAGCTTGTCGCAGTCCTCAAACTTCGCGCCGTACAGCGGATCTCCCAGCAGGTAGGGGTTCTCGCGAAGCGCCTCGACCGCGTTGTCGCCGTACGCATGGTAAAGCTTCATCGCGTGCCGCAGGTCAAGCTCGTTCTGATCGAAGAACTCCGCAAGTTTGCGGAATACGCGCTGCTTGGAGAACGCCTCCGCGATCAGCTTCGCCTTCTCGCCTGTGATACCCTTGATATTGACGAGCTGATGCGGATCCTCCTCGAGTACTCGCAGCGTATCCTCGCCGAAGTAACTGACGATGGACTTCGCCAAATTCGCGCCTACGCCCTTGATCGCACCTGACGCGAGGAAGCTGAAAATCTCATCGGAGGTTCGCGGCATACGGTACGTGACGCGTTCCGCTTTGAATTGTGAGCCATACGCGGGGTGATTAGTCCACGAGCCGTGCAAAGTCAGCTGCTCCCCGGGCTGAACCGCCGGGAACGATCCGACGACGGTCGTCTCGCCGCCATCGGGCTGAACGAATCGCAGCACGGCATAGCCGTTGTCCTCATTACGGTAGATGACGGCGGCGACAGAGCCGGAAAGTTCGATCTGAGGCATATGCGTCTCCACTGACTGTTATAAGATATAGTCTAATGATAACATAAAATTCGGTAAATGTAAATAGGCTACTTGACAAATTGGTGAAAATGAGTTAGAATACTCTGTATGATGGACATAAAGCGGTTGACGCCGCAAGAGATCGGCAGCGAGACCGCGAAATCAGGGCTTCCGAAGTACCGCTCCGCGCAGATCGTTAAGCGGCTCTACGGGTTAGGCTGCTCCGGCTTCGATGAGATGACTGAACTGCCGGCGGAACTTCGCAACTCGCTTGCCGAACGGTTCACCGTAAGCTTCCCGACGCTTGAGCGCAAACTCACAAGCGCGATCGACGGAACCGTGAAGTTCCTGTGGCGGCTGTCGGACGACAACGCGGTCGAAAGCGTGCTGTTGCGCTACAGCTACGGTAACAGCATTTGTATCTCGACGCAAGCGGGATGCCGCATGGGCTGCCGATTCTGCGCCTCACCGCCGGAGGGCTTCGCACGGGATCTCTACGCCGCCGAGATGCTCGACCAGATCCTATTCGCTCAGCGCGAGACCGGCGAGCACATCTCCCGCGTTGACCTCATGGGGATCGGGGAACCGCTGGACAACCTTACCGAGGTACTGCGCTTCCTGGAACTGATAAACGATCCGCTGTTCGCGCCGGGCGGACGTGCGAAAGGCTCACCGCAGGGTCTGAATATCGGGATGCGGCATATCTCGATCTCCACGTGCGGACTCGTCGACGGGATCGACGCACTTGCGGAACGCGGATTGAAGTGCAACTTGCTCGTCTCGCTCCACGCGCCGGACGACTCTACGCGGAACGCGCTCATGCCGATCAACCGAGCAACCGGGGTTACGAGGCTCATCGACGCGTGCAAGCGGTACTCCCGTACTACCGGGCGGCGAGTAAGCTATGAGTACGCGGTAATACGCGGAGTGAACGACAGCGAATCACAGGCGGCGGAGCTTGCGCGATTGGTGAAGTCCTCCGGCGGGCACGTTAACCTGATCCGATTGAATTCTGCAAGCTCGGATCTGGAACCGGGCGACGCGCACGCGTTCTGCAAGCTGCTGGTCGGGCACGGGGTAAACGCGACGGTACGGCGAACGCTGGGCGCGGATATCTCGGCTGCGTGCGGACAACTTCGACGGCGCGTGTCACGCGATGGAATATAGAAAGACAGAAATACGTATAGATTGATTGGGGGTGGTATGCATTGAAAGTCTGGGGAGTAACGGACAAAGGAAAAATAAGGAAAGAGAACCAAGACGCGTACCATGCTGAAGTAATAATCGTCGGCGAGGGCGAGGACTCCGGCGGCTGTGCGCTATGCGTGGTATGCGACGGCATGGGGGGAGCGCGCAGCGGTAACGTCGCGTCCACGATGGCTGTAGAGCACTTCGTGCGAATGGTGAAGGGACGGCTTGCGCTTGCGGTCAAGATCCCGGAACTGTCAGAAGTGCGGGAGGCACTGCACGAGGCGCTGCACGAGGCGAACAGCGTGATACTGAGCCGAGCGCGAAGCGACCCGAACTGCGCGGATATGGGCACGACGCTGGTCGCGGCGGTCGCTTTGCCGGACGGACGCGCTATCGTCGTTAACATCGGCGACAGTCGATGCTATATGCTGCGCTCCGCCGACGGATCCATCGCTCAAGTAACGAAGGATCACTCGCTGGTGGAGGACATGATCGACCGGGGAGAATTGAAGCGTGAGGAAGCGCGGTATCATCCGAACCGCAACCTCATAACCCGCGCACTAAGCGCGGACGCGAACACGACCCCGGATTTCTTCGAGCTCAAATTGAACGCAGGCGACTTCCTGCTGCTATGCTCCGACGGGCTAAGCAATGAAGCCGACCCGCGAGAGATCGCGTTTGAGCTTACGTACGGCGACGCGGACACCGTCGCCGCCCGATGCCTGGACGTCGCGCTAAGCCGCGGCGCCGCCGATAATGTTACCGTTGTTATCCTCGAACAATAGTAACGCCGTTCCCCGGTACGCAATCAGAATGCGGAGGTTATATGGAAAATCAGATAAACGATAAGTATATTGGCATGATGCTGGACGAGCGATACGAGATCCTCGAGCGTATCGGCACCGGAGGCATGGCGCTTGTATACAAGGCACGATGCCATAAGCTTGACCGCTTCGTCGCAGTTAAGATACTTAAGGATGAGCTCGCGATCGACTCCGACTTCCGCGATCGGTTTCAAAACGAGTCAAAAGCCGTCGCTATGCTGTCGCATACGAACATCGTGAACGTGTACGACGTAAGCCGCTCTACGAATCCCGATTACATCGTAATGGAGTACATAGAGGGCTTGACGCTGAAAGAGTATATGCAGTCACGCGGCGGAGCACTGACGTGGAAAGAGGCGCTGCACTTCACCGCGCAGATTACCAAGGCGCTCGCACACGCCCATGCGAAAGGCATCATCCACCGCGACATCAAGCCGCAGAACATCATGCTGCTTCACGATTCAAGCGTCAAGGTGACGGACTTCGGAATCGCTCGGCTTGCCACGCGCACGGACACGCTTACAAAGGATACGCTCGGCTCGGTACACTACATCTCACCGGAGCAGGCGAAGGGCAGTCCCGTGGATAAGCGTACGGACATCTACTCGCTGGGAGTAGTGCTGTACGAGATGCTGACCGGGCGATTACCGTTTGAAGGCGAGAACTCCGTCGCGATCGCGTTGCAGCACTTCACCAGTACGCCGTTGTCCCCGCGAGAAATCAACCCTGACATACCGAAAGGTCTGGAGGCGATCGTGCTGCGCATGATGTCGCCGGACTTGACGAAGCGTTACCCGTCCGCAGACGCGCTGTTCGAGGATCTGGAAACGTTCCGCCGTCACCCGGAGACAGAGTTCGACTACGAGGATCTCGCCGCCGGCGTCATGCCGCCCGTCGTGGCTAAGAGCATCCCGCGTGACGATTACGCCGATTCTCCGTCACGCCCGATCTCACGCCGCCGTACCGCCGCACCGTCGCCGTCACGCGGGAACAGAGGGCGCGAGGCTGATCGCCGCCACTATAATGAGGGCGTTAAAAGCGCGAACCGCAACGTCATGCTGATGTGCGTCGCGCTGGTTATCATCACGGTCGGAGCAATCCTGATCTTCCTATGGAACTTCGCGCTCAAGGATTGGATGTTCCCGCAGTCGATCGAGATCGTAATCCCGGACTGGACTCAAAAGCCGTACGATCAGATTATCGCGGATCCGCAGTACCACGGTTACTTCGTGTTCAACAAGAAGACGGAGTACAGCGAAACGCGAGAGGGCTATGTAATCGCGCAGGATCCGCCTCCCGGTCCGCGTAAGGCGGTGCCCGGCACCGGTGTCTCGGCGGACGGCCGGACGCTTCCCAAGGACCCGATCGCCGTCACGCTCACCGTATCCGGCGGGTCGGAGTCGTTCCCCATGCCTGACCTCATCAACACGATTGAGTACCGCGACGCCGTCGTGAAGCTTAAATCGCTCGGGCTGAGCGTTGAGGAGCCGTACACCTTCGAGATTTCCGACGTTACGGAGAACCACATCATCAGCACGATCCCCGCCGCCGGAACAACGATGCGTCCCGGTGATTCGGTCAAGCTTACGATAAGCTCCGGGCCGGAGTACAAGTTCCACACTATGCCGGATCTGAAAGGACGCCCGTTCGAGGACGCGCAAGTCATCATCGAGAGCTATAACCTGACGCTCGGCGACGTTACCGCAATCGAGGACTCCAACGGTCACAAGTACGGTACGGTGCTGGGGCAAAGCGTGCCGGAGAACTCGGACGTTAAGGAGCACACGCGGGTCGATCTGATGATCTCTGACGGCTCCAGCTACGTAGACCCGGACGCGAGCCCTGAACCGAGCGGCGACGAGCCCTCGGCGGAGCCTACTGCAAGTGAATCGCCTACGCAGACTCCGACCGCGTCACCTACGCCCACGCAGACTCCGACCGCGACGGCGACGCCCACACAAACTCCGACGGCATCACCTACGCCTACGCAGACACCGACGGCATCACCTACGCCCACGCTTACTCCGACGGCGACGCCTACGCCATCGCCGTCGTCCGGCGGTCTGATTATCGGCTGATGACAGAGGGCACCATCGTACGAGCAATGAGCGGCACCTACACCGTTCGCACGGGTGCGGGGACGCTCGTCTGTAAACCTCGCGGCAAGTTCCGGCTCGACGGCGTCACGCCGCTGGTCGGCGACCGCGTACTTCTGAACGGCGCGACAGTGTGGGAACTGCTGCCGCGCCTGAACGTGTTCGCTCGCCCGCCCGTCGCGAACGTGGAACTGATCGCGCTGCTGGCAAGCCGCGCAATTCCCGTTACGGATCCGTACGTGCTCGACCTGATGATCGCGAACGCGGAGCACAAGGGTTGCGCAATCGTCGTCATTGTGACGAAAATCGACCTTGAGCCCGCCGACGAGCTGTACGAAGTGTACACTCGGGCGGGCTTCGATGTTGTGTGCGTCAGCGCAGTCACCGGAACGGGGCTTGCGGAACTTCGCCTGGCAATCGACGGGAAGCTTACAGTATTCGCCGGCGATTCCGGCGTGGGGAAGAGCAGCGTCTTGAACGCGCTTAGCGAGCTTAACCTCGCGGTCGGCTCCGTAAGCCGCAAGTTAGGGCGCGGCCGCCATACGACTCGCCATACCGAGCTATTCGAGCTTCCCGCGCTCGACAGCGGTAAGCCGACCTACGTCATCGATACCGCAGGCTTCTCAAAGTTTCAAGTCGACGGCTTAACGCCGGACGAGGTCGCGGACGCGTTTCGAGAGCTGGAGCGATTCTCCGGACAATGCCGCTTCGCCGACTGCAAACACGTACACGAACCGGGATGCGCGGTCACGGACGCAGTCGAGCGCGGCGAGATCCCGCGATCGCGTCACGCGTCCTATTCGCGCATGTTGGAGGCGGCACAGTTCCGCCAATCGCACAAGTATGACTAGCCCGCGCTTATATGCGCCGCTCCATGACGACGAGCGTATGGTCAAGATCGGCGAACCCTGTCGCGTAGAATCCGCTGCGCTCGTATAGGTTCAACGCCGCTTCGTTCGAGGCGTTGACGTGGATTCGCACTCGGCGATACTTCCCGTCGCGGCGGAACTTCTCCAGCACGCAGCGAAGCGCGGCCTTGCCGTACCCCTTGCCGCGAAACGCGTCCGCAACTTGCAGATCCGTGAAGCTGCAACAGTCGCCGTCCGGCTCGACAAGCCGTACCTCACCCACTTGCCCGCAGACGCCCTCGTCAAGGTAGATCCCGTATGGCTCCGAGCCTCCGCGATAGGCACTTACCACAACAGAGTTCGAATTCCGCGCACGCGCCGGCGAGCAAGAATACCGCGACGTTCGCCGTACCAATGTATCCGCGCCATAACCGTCCTCATGCTCATGGTACTCCTGCGTGAGCGGCTCAATGTAGATCATATTATGACAACCTCTTACAGCATTGTGACAATCGTGTAACCTTCTAGTAGAGTTATCGAACAGTTCCACGAATATTTTAGCCCCCGAGTATCATTTTTATTCGGGCTTGGTCATAGACTTAGACCATGCTGAAAGACAGGCCGTTACTGAAGAACACGCTGATCATGACTGCCGTCGCGCTTGCCGTTCGAGGGATCGGGATCGCGTTCCAGTCGTACATCACGTCAGTGATCGGTGCGGAGGGCGTGGGACTGTTTGCGCTTGTGCAAAGCGCGTTCACGCTCGCGCTGACGTTTGCCACAAGTGGGATACGCTATGCGGTGACGCGGCTGATCGCGGAGAAATCGACGCTTAACCCGGCGGAAGTCGCGCCAACGATGCGCAAGGCGTTCGCGTACGCGTGCGTGTGCTCGGTTGCGGCGGCGCTTGCGCTGTACTTCGGCGCCGACCTTGTCGCGTCACACTGGATTCACGACGATCGCGTAGCGCAGCCGCTTCGAGTGATGGCGCTCGGACTCCCGTTCATCGCGCTGACCGCCGTAACCGGCGGCTACTTCAGCGCGACGTGGAACGTACGCGCTAACTCCGCGTCGTATATCTTCGACCAAGTCGTGATGCTCGCCGCCGTCTTCCTGCTTCTGCCGCGCACTCACGGAGGCGTCGCGGAATCAATCATCGCAATCGTAACGGCAAACCTGATCTCGAATGCGGCGGGACTCGCGTTCGGACTGGTGCTCTATATTCACGCGAAGCGAGGAGCGAGTTTCCCCGATACACCAATCGGAAGCGTCGGCAAGCTAAGCCTCTCACGCGGCAACTCGAGAGATAAAGCTACAGGTAAACTGGTCGCGACAGCGGTGCCGATCGCGCTTTCGGCGTACTTCCGTACCGCGTTGAACACTGTGCAGCACATGCTGATTCCGATCGGACTTCGAAGCTCCGGGCTTGACGCGTCGGCGTCGCTTGCGGCTCACGGAGTGCTGCACGGGATGGTATTCCCGGTGCTGATGTTTCCGTCGGTGCTGATGGTCTCCGCCGCCGATCTGCTGATTCCGGAACTCACCGCCGCGCAGGTCGCGGGGCGAAATCTTAAGGTTCACAATATCGTTACGCGAATCCTGAAGCTGTCGTTTGCGTTCTCACTCGGGTGCGCGGCGGTTCTGTTCACGTTCGGCGGAGTCATCGGGCGCGCGCTGTACAACTCCGATCAAGCGGGCAATTACATACGACTGCTTGCGCCGCTCGTCGTAGTCATGTATATGGACATGATCACCGACGGACTGCTGAAAGGGCTGGGGCAACAGCTGTACTCGATGTATGTGAACATCGCGGACTCCGCCGTCAGCTGTCTGCTGGTTTGGCAGACTCTGCCGATATGGGGGATCAAGGCGTACATCTTCATGATCGTCGCGACGGAGCTGTTCAACTTTGCACTCAGCCTCCATAAGCTCCGCACGATGCTCCGCTGAGCTGCGCAATAGATAGTCTTCAGAACCGAAACCGAGCAAGCCATGAAAGGCTCGCTCGGTTTCGTACTTATTATAAGGAAGGCAAAACATGGCTCCCCCTGTTGGACTTGAACCAACGACCCTGCGGTTAACAGCCGCATGCTCTACCAACTGAGCTAAGGAGGAATGCATAGGGGGCAATGCCCCCGGAAAGAGGATAAGGCGCATAACAAGTGTCGGCGACGACCGATTTTCCCGGCGGCGGGAGCCGCAAGTATCGTAGGCACGGATGAGCTTAACTGCCGTGTTCGGGATGGGAACGGGTGGAACCTCATCGTTAAAGACACCG